>JAQTPV010000035.1 GCA_028712605.1 Minisyncoccota bacterium
CCGATGATTATTATATTGGCCCGGATTCACTGGAAAAGGCAGTCAAGGCTATGGATTTAACAAGCAATAAATTTTATTATTTCACTATGTTTTTGGAGAATGCCGAGGGACACAGAAAGATTCAAAAATATCATTTTAATAAGATTAATTATTGGAAGCTTTTTTATTCAGCCTATGTTCCTCACCCCACATTAGTGATAAGTAAAAAACAATATCAAACCGTTGGTCTTTTTGACGAGTCATTTAAGATTACTGGGGATCACGATTTTATTTTAAGGCTCTGCCGGAAATATCAAGGACAGTTTGTGGATTGGCCCTTAACAGTGATGAAGCAGGGCGGGATTAGCGGCCGCAACAATAAAGTGACTTTTGCTGAGTTTAAAAGGGCCACGATTAAAAACGGCTTGCCCGCTTGGTTGGCCGAAATACTTTTTAGATTTAAGGTTCTCAAATTAAGGTTTACGAAAAAATTCTAAAATCAGTTTATGTGCCGGGTTACCGGTTTTTGGGATTTAAATTATAGGGGCGCTTATGGCTTAGAGAGAACTGTTGATCAGATGAATCAAACTTTAGTTCATGGCGGTCCCGATGAACAAGGTTTTTATTGTAACGAACGGTTGGGCTTGGCTTTGGCTAACTGCAGGTTGGCCATTTTAGACTTATCGCCTTTGGGGCATCAACCAATGTTTTCTGATGACAATCAGATTTGTTTAGTCTTTAATGGTGAAATCTATAATTTTGCTGAAATTAAGAAAGAATTAGAGGGCCTGGGTCTATCCTTTAAATCGCACTCGGATACGGAGGTCATTATTAAGGCCTATCAAAAATGGGGCATAGATTGTTTAAACAAGTTTCGCGGTATGTTTGCTTTTGCCCTTTTTGATCGGGCCCAAGAAAAACTCTTTTTGGTGAGAGATCGCATAGGCGTTAAGCCCATTTATTACTTTTGGCAGAACGGTCTTTTTATTTTTGCCTCTGAAACCAGGGCCATATTCAAGCATCCGCAGTTTCAAAAAGAAATTAGCGCGGAGGGGGTAGCTACTTACTTTCAATTTGGCTATATCCCCCACCCCTTTTCTATCTGGCAAAATGTTTTTAAGCTGCCGCCGGGCTGCTTTTTAACAGTCAGCAGAAAGGAGGGCTTGAAAATACAAAAATATTGGGATTTACAAGATTATTACTTAAGGGGCCTGTCCGAGCAGTCGGTTGAGCGAAATGAGCTTGAGATTTTGTCGCAACTGGAAAATATTTTAACTGATTCTTTTAGATTAAGATTAGTTTCTGACGTACCTGTAGGAGTGTTTCTAAGTGGCGGGATTGATTCAAGTATTGTGGCGGCCTTACTGCAAAAGGATTTGGATAAACCTCTAAGAACTTTTACTATTGGCTTTGAGGATAAGGATTATAATGAGGCAGAATACGCCAAACAAATAGCGAATCATTTAAAAACTAATCATACCGAGTTATATTGTACACAGAAAGAAGCACTCGAGATAGTGCCTAATTTACCTGAAATCTATGACGAACCTTTTGGTGACTCGTCTGCCGTTCCCACCTTTTTGATTTCTAAGTTAGCTCGTCAAGAAGTTAAGGTTGTTTTATCTGGCGATGGGGGAGATGAGTTTTTTGCCGGGTATGACAAATATTGGAATCAGAAAATGCTTCAAGCCTTAGCGATGACCAATAAGCTACCTGGTATCTTGGGCCTAGTTGGCGGTAAAATTTCGGGCCTTTCTTCAAATGAGGCAGCTTACCGGGTACGCAAATTTTCACAGATGGTTCAAGCTCAAAACATCTTTGAACAATTTGCCGATATCGCCACCGGCTTTTTCCCAGCAGAGATAAGCAATTTCGTCAATATCAAACAAGAGTTCTTCTTGTCAGATATTTTAGGGGGAGTGAAAGATGATTTATTGAAGCTAGACCCCGTATCTCTTTGGATGTTTTTTGACGCTAAGCTTTATCTGCCAGAAGATATTTTAACTAAAGTGGATAGAGCCAGCATGCATAACGCCCTAGAAGCCAGAGAGCCCCTTTTGGACCATCAGATGATTGAATTTATTTGCGGCTTGCCGATTAACTTCAAATGTGATGATAAAAGTGGCAAGCATTTGCTCAAAAAGATATTAAATAAATATTTGCCGAAAAAGTATTGGGATAGGCCTAAACACGGATTCTCCATACCAATGAGGGCCTGGCTTTTAAACGATTTAAAGCCGCTAGTTGATGAATTTTTAGGAGAGAGATGTATCAAGGAAGTTGGGGTTTTGGACTATCAAGCGGTGAATAATCTTAGAAAAAGCTTTTTTGGAAACAAAAACAGCAATCCCTATAGAATTTGGTACTTGCTGATTTTTCAGATGTGGGCTACAAGATGGCTCGTTTAGCCCTTACTTATTGAGGTAAACATCAATCAGTTTGGGAAAGTATTTTTCGTCAATAAAGTTTTTCTTAATATTTTCAACAGCATTCTGGCTAAACATCCGGAGTTTTTGAGGATTGCCCAAAAGCTCTCTTATTTTGATCGGTAACTCTTGGATGTTATTAACTAAATAACCGTTGAAGTCATTTTTAATAATGTCCCTCACGCCTTCAGTGTCAAAAGAAATCACAGGCAATCCTTGGGATTGAGCCTCAATTAATCCCATGGGCGATCCTTCGCGTTCGGTAATATATAAAAGTAAGTCGGCCTGGCGCATTTTTTCTAAAAGCTCTTTTTTGTTTAGCCAGGGTGCTAAAATGAATCGTTCTGGAAAAGTATTTTTTAACTCCTCTAATTCGGGATTCTTTTCTTTTAAACCTATTATTGCAAGATAAAAAGAGGGATAATCAGCAAGAATCATTTGGAGTATCTGTAGGTTTTCTTTCCGGCGGGTAATTTTAGCAATACGGCCCGCAATAATTGTTTTCAGCCCCTGTTCTTTGGGAAAGGAAAAGTTTTGTTTAGGTTTTATTTCAGAGAGGGGGATGCTATTCGGAAAGTAGATAATTTTTGAGGGGTTAGCTAAGCGCCATTGCCGCACCCTTTTGATTTCGTCTTGATTTTGGATAAAAGCTAATTTGGCTAACCCCAGAGAAAATCTTAGGCCAATTAAGTGGTGAAAAAGAGAGTATAGAAATCCCCGAGCAGAGTTGCTAAAGCCACCTCCTCGGAAGTGGACTAAAAATGGTCGTTTCTTGATGGCTAAGATTAAGCTCAAAAAATCGTTCATCCAGAGATAATAGCTATGCAGATGCCAAATAATGCCTGTTTGTTTAGCTTGCTGCCAAACAGCCCTCATGAGGGGAAAAGAAATCTCTAACGGTAGCGGCAGCTTAAGAGAAATAGGGAATAGCTTAACCTGAAAACCTTTTTCGTGCTGTATTTCTTCTATCTTTTTTAGTTTTTTAGAGACCACCCAAAGCTCTTGCTGAAGCACTGCTTGGGGGTGGCCTTGTTGCTGAAACTGATTAACCTTAACTAAAAACCTTACCAAATGATGGTCAAAATTATGATAATCCCCAGCCATAAAGTCCTCTATATTATGCGGTAAAATATGGATAATTTTCGTCATATTCTGCCATTGTAGCGAGTTTTTTTCTTAATGGCAATGTGATACAATGAAATCTAAGGCTTATGAAGGTCGTTTTAGTTTATTTAGGTAGAAAAGGAGGGGGGCCGGTTTATAGCTTAGAGATTGCCAAAAGAATGCAGCATAAAACTGATTTGTTTTGTGTTATTTCTGAACAAGTTGATAATTTTAAGGCTTGGCAAGAAAGGGTAGAAAAAATAGCCGCTATAAAAACCTATACCAATCTTCAGGAGTTTGCCTTATCCTTTTTTGACTGGCCAAGGCTTTTAACTCTTAGGAGGAAAATTAAGGAATTTAAACCAGACGTTATTTACTTCCCTTTTTTTCATTTCTGGCTGCTGTTGATCGGCTGGTGGTTCCCGAAAGTTCCTAAGGTTTATACAGCCCATGATCCTATTCTGCATCAGGGCGAAAAAAATTCTTTAATGGGCCTCTTGCAGAAAAAACTGATTAAAAAAAGCCAGAGAGTAATTATTTTAAGTGCAGCCTTAAAGCCAGCCATACCAAAGCCAGCGGATAGTATTGACGTTATTCCACATGGTATTTTTGATTACTATTTAGAACAAGCTAAGGGTGAGAGAGGGAAACAGCACCCGCCCACCCTGTTATTCTTTGGCCGTATTTTAGACTATAAGGGATTGGATATTTTATTGAAGGCCTTTCCCTTGATTCAAAAAGCGGTACCCGAGGCGCGATTATTGATAGCCGGGAGCGGCAGTGTTGAGCCGTATCAATCTTTGCTGAGCAACCAGGAGGGGATTATTTTAAATAATAAATGGATAGACGATAAAGACGTGGCCGGTTACTTTCTACAAGCAGACGTTCTGGTTTGCCCTTATAGGGATGCTTCGCAGTCTGGCGCTATCCCAGTGGCTTATGTATTTAAAATGCCGGTAATAGCCACCAAAACCGGCGGACTGGTAGAACAAGTAGATGATCAGAAGACAGGTTTTTTAGTCGGCAAAGATAATGTGCAAGAATTAGCCATGGCCTGTATCGGGCTGCTACAAAATACGGCCCAAAGGATGTCCATGGGTGAAGCCGGCTATAAAAAAGCTACGAGTGAGTGGGGCTGGGAGAGTATCAGCGATAGAGTGTTAACAAGCCTGAAAAAGGCGATTAGCGGTAATTAACATTTTAATTTATGTGTGGCATCTGTGGAGCCTGGAAGCTTAATGGAATAATAGAAGAGAATATTTTAAGAAGGATGAATGACAGCCTAAAACATCGCGGGCCTGATGATGAAGGCTTATTTTTAAGTAAAAATAAGAGTGTGGGTTTGGCGCAACGCCGTTTGTCTATTTTAGATTTATCGCCTTTGGGGCATCAGCCCATGGTCGCTGAAGATTGTTGGATTACTTTTAATGGCGAAGTCTATAACTTTGCAGATATTAAAGAAGAGTTAAGGGCTGGTGGGTACGAATTCTTGGGCGGATCGGATACCGAAGTAATTTTGAAAAGTTATTTGAAATGGGGTATTGAGTCCGTGGAGAGGTTCCGCGGCATGTTTGCTTTTGGCCTTTGGGACGAAAGGCAGCAAAAAATGTTTTTAGTCCGTGATAGGGCTGGCATTAAACCCCTTTACTATTACTGGGACGGGAAGCTATTAGTTTTTGCTTCAGAGCTTAAGGCCATTACCCAACATCCGGAAGTTAAAAAGGAGTTAAGCCCGTTGGCTTTAAGTTTATTCTTGCAAATGGGTTGTGTGCCAGCGCCCTATTCCATTTTTGAGAATATTTATAAATTAGAGGCTGGCCATTATTTAGTTATTGGTAAAACGGGTCAGCTACACAAACAAAAGTATTGGGATGTGGCTGATTTTTATTTAAAACAAGCGGATATAGGCCATCAAGTTGAAAATGAAGAAGAGGCCCGCGATAGGTTGGAAAATATTTTATTAGAAAGTTTTAAGCTCCGAATGGTTTCGGATGTAGAGGTGGGCATGTTTTTGAGTGGCGGCATTGACTCTTCAACAGTGGCTGGTTTGTTAACAAAAAAATTAGGCTATTCTAACCTTAAAACTTTCACTATCGGCTTTGAAGAGAGGGGTTATAATGAGGCTGAATATGCTAAAAAAATTGCCCAGTATCTAGGCACTGACCATCATGAGTTTTATTGTTCCATCAGGGAAGCCTTAAACGTTATACCCAAATTAGCAGATATTTATGATGAGCCGTTTGGTGATAGTTCAGCCATACCCACTTATTTGCTTGCTCAATTCGCTCGAGGGTTTGTGAAAGTTTCATTGTCGGCCGACGGAGGCGATGAAACGTTTGCTGGTTATGACCGTTACCTGGCCATTGAGAAAATTTATAAACAATTTCAGCTTTACCCCAAAAGCGTCTTGAGGATTGGGGCTAAGCTTTTTCAGGGGCTGCCGATAGACAAAGTGGTTGGAGCCTATCAAAATCTAATGGGTGCTTCGCCTGGCACTACCAAGTTAAAAAAACAATTAGGAAAGCTAAAGAGAAAGGCTGATAGGTTGGATAATTTAATTACTCATCCACGAGATATTCTTTCTTTTTATCAGTTACTAGGCTATGGTTTTTGGAAGTACCACGAAGTAAAGGAGCTGTTGAGGGGGGGTGAGGCGATGGACTCCTTTGATTATTTACAAGGGATGTTGGAGAATCCGGGCTTGCGTTCTTTAGCCAATATCAGCCAAATGCAATTGATGGATTATAAAACATATATGGCTGATGATATCTTGGTGAAGGTAGACAGGGCCACTATGGCCTGGGGCCTTGAAGGACGGGACCCTCTGTTGGATCACAAGATTATAGAGTATGCTGCCGGCTTGCCCTTAAGCCTTAAATATCAAAAAGGCATTACTAAGTACTTATTGCGTCAAATTCTTTATAAATATGTCCCCAAAGAGTATTTAGAGCGGCCCAAGCAGGGGTTTAGTATACCTTTGGCAGAATGGTTAAGGAGTGATCTGAAGTTTTTGTTGGACGATTATTTAAGCGAGAGACGAATTAGGAAGGAAGGCATTTTCAATTGGGAGATAATTAAGTTAGAGAAGGAAAAGTTTTTACAATATAAAATGGATTATACCGACCACCTTTGGCTTCTAATCGTATTTGAAATGTGGGCAGAAAGGTGGTATCATTAAAAATTCAAAATTGAATCTAAAAATATGAAAAAGGCATTAATAACTGGGATTACGGGGCAGGATGGCTCGTACTTATCGGAGCTTCTTTTGGATAAGGGTTACGAGGTGCATGGCATTAAAAGAAGGTCTTCTTCTTTTAATACTGAACGATTAGACCATTTATATCAGGATCCACACTCTAAGGATAGGCACTTTATTTTGCATTATGGCGATATGACTGATGCTACTAATATGATTAATATATTGCAGCAGGTGAAACCGGACGAAATATATAATTTAGCTGCTCAAAGTCACGTTCACGTTTCTTTTGAGATGCCCGAATATACAGCCAATGCCGATGCTTTAGGGGCTTTAAGAATTTTGGAGGCTATCCGGACTTTGGGTTTAGCCCCAAAAGCTAAATTTTATCAAGCCTCAACCAGCGAGCTGTTTTCTGGCAAGGCCGAGGAGGTGCCCCAAAATGAAAGAACACCCTTTGCTCCACGAAGTCCTTACGCAGCTGCCAAGCTTTATGCTTATTGGATAACCGAAGGCTATAGGGAGGCTTACGGTATTTTTGCTTGCAATGGGATATTATTTAACCACGAAAGCCCGAGACGCGGAGAAACCTTTGTGACTCGCAAGATTACAATGGCCGCCAGCAGGATTAAGCTAGGGTTACAGGATAAGCTCTATTTGGGTAATCT
>JAQTPV010000004.1 GCA_028712605.1 Minisyncoccota bacterium
AAAAAATTATTTCTAACTTCATCATTCTGGAATGTGGTTAATGAGTTCATCGCATTTTTGGAGAAAGATCCAAAAGGTTTAACTGTTGGCTTTGTGCCAACAGCCGCCGATCCTTATAATGATAAATGGTTTGTTGAAGCAGATAAAAAAGCCTTGGTAGATATTGGACTCAAAGTTAAAGAGATAGATATCAAAAACAAAACCGAAAATGAATTAAGGGAAGAATTTAAAGGAGCAGACACAATTTTTGTTGCTGGCGGTAATACTTTTTATTTACTAAGAGAGACTAGAAAAAGCGGTTTTGATAAAATTGCAAAAGAATTAATTGAACAAGGCGTTGTTTATGTTGGTTCAAGCGCTGGAGCTTACCTCGTTTGCCCAACCATAGAGGCTTCCACGTGGAAGCATCATAATAGCGACCATTTCAGCATAACTGATTTTACCGCTTTAAATTTAGTGCCGTTTTTAATTACCGCCCATTTTAAGCCAGAGTATGCTGATATAATTAAAGAAGCCGCCTTAAATTGCAAATATCCAATTAAGATATTAACCGATCAGCAAGCTTTAGCTGTTGAGGATGAGAAGGTGGCTTTGGTAGGCAATGGAGATGAGGTAAAATTATAACAAAAATTATGGAAAAAAGCGTTAATACAATTAATTATGGCAAGGATAATAAGCTTCGCCACTGGTAATATATGGAGTTGGGTTAAGTCTGGCGATAAGAACACTCTAATAAAATTTATTAAAAATCTTGAGGTGGATGGGGTAGAAATTACCTTTTCCTCCAAGGAGGAGCTTTATGCAACCAAGTTTTCGTCGGCCAATGAAAAATGGTTAAAGGGCCTTAAATATACAACTATTCATGCCCCTTTTAATCTGCTTCGCAATGCCAACGATGACAAGGAAGTTGTTAAACAGTTGGAGATTATTGCAGGCCTTTACCATAGATTAAACGCTAAAAACGTAATTATTCACCCTTTAGATTTACCTAGCCCTGAAATACTGGCAAGATTTAAATTTAATGTTTCCACTGAAAACTTAACTAAAAAAGCTAGGGCTTTGGGGAATTCAGGCAAAAAGTTCCGTCTGTCGGTTGCAGCTCTTCAGAAAATACTTAAACGGTATCCAAAAATTGGTTTTTGCCTTGATGTTTCTCACGCTTATACTTGGTCAAAACAGGAAACAAGTAGGCTTGTTGAGGCTTTCTGCGGCAGAACAACCCAGATACATTTTAGCGGTACATATAGAAAGAAGGACCATCAATCGTTAAGAATTGTCAGCAAGGATTTTCTTGGTTCTATTGAGCCAATATTCCAATTAAAAGTTCCCTTTGTGATTGAGGAGAATATGATTAAGCAGGCCCCCAAATTCTTAAAAGAAGAAGTCAGGTATATAAGGGATACGTTTGGAGGCTAGAATTTTTTGAGCCCTATTTTACTACTTTGTTTTTTATGCGTAAAATTGCCAGATTACTATTAACCGTAGAAAGTATTTGGGCGTTTGGCTCCGGACTTTTCTTACCCATCTTTGCTATATTCAGCCAGCAAGTTGGCGGCAGTATACTTGATGCTGGTATAGCGGCGGCCATTTTTCTATTTGCCACTTCTGTTTTAGAATGGCCGGTGGGAAAGTTACTTGATAAATATAGAGAAAAGTGGTTTATTGTGTTAGACTATTTCTTAGAGGCTTTAGTGTTCATTGGTTACATTTTTGTGGCTAATAAATGGCAGCTGTTCGGCTTGCAGGTAATGCTGGGCATAGCTAATGCCGTCGGCAACCCATCTTGGGAATCATTGTACGATCGCCACACGCCAGCTAAAGGCTCTGGCAGCTCCTGGGCTTCCAGTTATTTTTATAGCGGTTGTTTTACTGCGCTTGGCATCCTCCTTGGAACTTAACTAATTGACCGGTTTGGCTTTAAGGTGGTATTCATTATGGGCAGTGTTTTTTCTGCAACCGCTGGCATCGTTGCTTTAGTATCAATCAAAAATAAAGATTAAATTATGTTAATAGGAATTATTGCAGACACCCATGATAACGCCATTAATTTGTTGAAAGCAATTAAGGCCTTTAACCAAAGAGGGGTGGGTTTGGTTATTCATTGCGGTGATTGGGTTTCTCCTTTTATGGCTGACTTTTGCTGCGAATTAAAAGCAAAGATAATATCTGTTTGGGGCAATAATGAAGGCGATGCATATCGTTTTTTAACCAGGCAGCAAAAAAAGAAATGGAATATAGATTTTCAGAATGCGGCGGCGGAATTGGAGATTGAGGGGAGAAAGTTAATTGCTTACCACGGCGACTCAAAGCCTCTTTTGAATGCCTTAATTGACTCCCAAAAGTACGATGCTGTTTTTTCGGGGCATACGCATGCTTCATTGATTGAAACTAAGGGAAAAACCCTGCACGTTAACCCTGGGTCAACCAGTGGGCTATGTGAATCAGCAATCGTGGGTGAAATTACCGTGGCGGTTTATGATACAGAGTTCAATAAAGCGGAGATTATTGTTTTAAATGTAGGTGAGGGATCGAGTTAAGACAGGATTAGGCTATTCGCAAATAAAATTTGACACTATGCTTGAGTAGTGTTATTTTTAATTTAGACATACATTTTATTTTTCTTGCGATCAATAAAGTACAAAACTGTATCATCATATAGGAGGGTCAGGATATGTACTCATTAATTCTAACGGGGAAGTGGTTGGGCTTAGCGGTGAGTCTGTTGTTAGTAATCTGGGCTTTCTGCTGGGTTAAGAGGCCGTCACAGAAATCAATGATGTCCCGCTTTCTATTTATCCGGGTAGCCTTGGTAGTTTCTGCTAGCATAATGTTTATGGCATTCATTGGCTGCTGGGTGGAGATTCAGTGGTTTAAACAGTTTGCCTATGTGACTTATGCAGTTTCCGGGACTCTTGTGTGTTTCGGTATTCCCTGGATTGTCCGGTGGATTTATAAGTGGGAACTGGTAGGGTCGGTAAAATTTGTGGCCCGATTAGTAGGAATATTGCTGATAATACCGCCAGGGCAGTTTTTAATAAAACTGCTAGGGCTATAGAGCCCCTTTTAGGTATCGTATTATTTCTGCGGGCAGCAAGAAAGGCGTTCATTTGTTAGTTATTTGCGGGAATTCCGTTCCCGCATCTTTTAATTTACAAAGTAAAGTACTATATTATTAGTAAATATGGGGAATGGTTATTTTCATTTACAAAAGCAGGTGGTTGAAGAATTTGAGCAATCCTTGCAAGGAGGGGCTAATAAGTCTTCTATAGTAGGGGTGCAAAAAGATTATGCCAATGATAGTCAGATGTGCTTATCGTCAATATCTTTCGTACCCAAAGACCTGGCGGCTGAAGTGACTACTAAGATTATGAAGCCACTTCAGGCTATAGAGCCGGATTTCTATTATTATCCAGTTCATTCTCTTCATTTAAGCATAAAGAATATTCGTACTATTCATCATCCGCCTTTGTTCACGGAAGAGGATATAAAAAAGGTAGCTAAGTTATTTGGGGAGACAATTCCTCAATTTCCCTCTTTGCATTTTGAGATTGAGGATATAATAAAAATGCCAACGAGTGTACTTGTTATAGCTTACGCTGAAGAAAATTTTAAAAAACTATTTTTAGCCTTAGATAACGGGTTAAAAGAGATTGGCGTTCCAGACGATAAAAGATATTTTTCTGATTCTGTGGTTTGGGGCAGTATAACCTTGTGCCGTTTTACCAGTCAGCCCAAGTCAGAATTTATTGATAAGGTAAGGAGCATGAGGCACCTGAAATTTGGCGAGATGGTTGTCAGCGATATAAAGTTAGTTGTCTGCAATGCGGTTTGTCATGAGAGTTCGCGCCAAATTATTGCTGATTTTCACTTACAAGTTTAAATAAAATATATGGCCACGAATAAGCCATTAGGCGATAACGCCAGAAAAGGTCCGGTGAAAGACCGTTCGCAGTTGCATCAACGGAAAATAGAGCGGTTTATAAAGCGCGACAAAACCACCGGGCAGTTTTTAGACGTTAAGGCCGATGCTAAAAAATTTAAAGGTGTGGTCAAAGAAAAATAGGTTAGTTGGTAAGGGGATTAAATGTTTTAAAATCCAAATCTGGGCGTATTTTATTTTTTAATAAAAAAGTATGAAAATCTATTTCGCAGGTTCAATCAGGGCTGGCCGAGAGGATTGGGAAATTTATTCTGAAATCATCAAAGAGCTTCAAAATTACGGCCATGTTTTAACTGAACATATTGGCCAAAAAGAGCTTTCTGATAAAGGCGAAAGCTTGCCATTTGAGCAGATTTATCAAAGAGATATGAAATGGCTCAAAGAAGCCGATGTAATGGTGGCTGAAATAACTACTCCGAGCTTGGGTGTTGGCTATGAAATCGGCGTAGCCGAGGGTTTAGGTAAGCGAATTCTGTGTTTGTATCGCGAGGTCCCCGATAAAAGGGTTTCAGGTATGATTTTAGGTAATTCCCGCCTAACCATTAAAGTTTACACGGACCATAAAAGTCTCCAGGACATTCTTAAGGAGTTTTTTATTCAGAGCGCTTAACCCCCGCCCTTAGGACGGGTTTTTCATTATTGTGCTTTTGTTTTGAGTATTGTACGATATTGTAAACCATGCGGATGTATATCACTTTATCTTTTAAGGGTTTCGGGCAGAATAGGGACGCAGTAGAGCAATTATGTTCTTTAGTTCAGAGAGCTGGCTGGGAGGACTTTTGTTTTTTAAGAGATGCAGAAAATTATCAAAAAACATTTGATAGTCCGCAGGCGCTAATGAGCCGTAGCAGGGAGGAAATTACAAAATCAGATGCCTTATTACTTGATATGACGGAAGGGCCTACTGGCCGGGCCATAGAAGCTGGTATTGCTTATGCTTTAGGTAAGAAGGTGATTGTGATTATGAAAAATGGCACCGTTATTAAAGATACAGTTCGCGGTATTGCCGATGCTGTGGTGGAATATAATTTTATTGAAGATATTATTTCTCCGTTGAATAAATTATTAAAGCAGTGGGCATAATATGATTAAAGCCCTCATTTTAGATGTTGATGGTGTTTTGGTGGGGAGTCAGGAGGGAGTTAATTTTCCTGATCCGCACCCGCAAGTAATTGAGGCCTTGAAACAAATTAGGGCCAAAGGTGTTTTTATTAGCTTGTGCACTGGCAAGCCATATTTTGCCATAGAAAAAATTATCCGTGATGCCTATTTAAATAATATCCACATCACAGAGGGAGGAGCGGTTATTACTAATCCCATAGATCAGGTGGTGGATAAGGCCTATATGCTTGATAGCCATTTGGCTTCCCAACTGATCAGGGCTTTCTTGGATAACAATGTTTACACGGAGTTCTATAATGGTGATGCCTATATGATTCAGAGAGATCGGAACGATCCGTCAATTGCTGAAAGGCATTTTAAAATTCTTCAAAAAGAACCAACCCAAGTAGATTCTTTAGAGAAGGCAGTGCTGGAATTTAGCACTCCCAAAGTTATGCCTATCGCAAGAGATGAAACAGAAAGGGCTAAAATTGAAAGTGTTTTTACGCCTTTTAGCGATAAGCTTTCTTTAAAGTGGGCCATTCATCCAACTGCCTTACCTTTAGAATTTGGTATTATTACCAATAAAGGTATTTCCAAGCATCGGGCCGCCATAGATATTTCGGAAAGTTTGGGGGTATCGCTGAAAAATATTTTAGGGGTTGGGGATACTCTGATGGATTGGGATTTTATTGAAATCTGTGGCTATGGGGCGGCCATGGGCAACGCCAGCGACGAGTTAAAAAATTTAGTTTCAACTAAAAGCGCTGAATATTCTTATATCGGGCCAGACGTTGACGAAAACGGCATTTTAGATATTTTGAGACACTTTGGTCTTTTGGGAGAGGGTTAATCAATTTGACGACTTGGGCTTTTTGTATTATTGTAAGTTTGGAGAGGTGCTCCGAATGGTAAGGAACTGGTTTTGAAAACCAGCGCCCCGTAAGGGGCTTGCGAGTTCGAGTCTCGCCCTCTCCGCCAATGACATGGATAAAAAGGCGCAAACTATTAAAAGTTATAATGACAACGCTCAATCATTCGCGAAAAAATTTGATGCCTTAGGGTCCAGAGCGGATCGTGGCATTAAAGAGGCATTTGCGTTAGTTAATAGGCTAAACCCTAATGTTTTGGAGATTGGATGCGGGAACGGTAGAGACGCAGAGGAGATTATTAAATATACCAATGATTACCTTGGCATAGATATTTCAGAGAAACTTATAGAGCTCGCGCGGCAAAAAGTGCCTCGAGCTCGGTTTGAGGTTGCAGATATTGAAAGGTATACCTTTCCGGAGAAACTGGATATCATATTCGCATTTGCTTCTCTCATCCACGCATCAAAAGAAGGTTTGCAGAGAATATTAAAGCAGTTGTTTGGAGCCCTCAATAGTGGTGGGGTAATCTATTTATCAATGAAATATGGGGATGTTTACGACGAAGTCACCAAAGAAGATGAGCTTGGAGTACGCACCCATTACCTTTATTCAATAGAAGATATTAAAGAACTAACGCAAGATTTCATTGTCGTTAAGAGCGCATTAGAGGATAGGGGAGGGCGATTGTGGGTAGAAGTGATGCTTCAGAAGAAATAATTGTAATTTATGCCGTTATCCCCAGAAGAGGAAAAAATATTAAAATCAATCAGGGTGGCTTCTGAAAATGATCCCAAGAAGCCAGAGTTTCCACCAAACAATCCTAAATTTCCAGCAACTCCAACCTATCAGATTCAAGTGCCTGGATTTTCCGATGTTTGGCTAAAGGATGAAAGTAAAAACCCCACAGGAACCCACAAGGATAGAATGGCGTGGGAAATAGTAGTGACCTACCGAGATTTTTTGTTGTCTAAGAAAAGGGGGCAGATTGAAGGCCCCTTGCCAGCAATGTCAATCATCTCTTCCGGGTCAGCTGCAATTGCTATTCAAACTCAACTCAAAAAATATAGACTCCCTAATTTAAAAGTTTTGGTTGATAACGATTTAAATTCAGAAATCTCTGGTTATTTGGAAAGAATAGAGTGTGAAGTCTATAAGACAGATTTGGGCAAAAAGCCATTTCCTTGGAAAGAGATTTTAACTTTAACCAATAATCCAGAAGGTTTTGACATAACTTCAAATGAGGCCCTTGACCCAACTGCTCGTTTTTATGATTGGTTAAGCTATGAAATTATCAATAGATCTCCAGACTATTGTTTTATACCATTTGGCACAGGCAATTTATATGAGAATGTCCTTAATATAAACAAAAAAGAAGTAACGACAGAGAATCATGACCCAAGATTTAGCGGGAATATTGAAAAATTAAGGAATTGCAATTTTTTAGGTGCCACCACCAATAATCCAAAGTCCAAAGCTGAAAAATTATATTCTCCGCATTTGCCTTTCGTTCATTACGATGAGCAGTGGATAAGATTATATAAACAAGCCGGATATTGTGGTTCAGCCTCAAATGTCTATTTGATAGAGGAAAAATATTTAGATGAAGCTTTAGATATAGCGAAAGGTCAAAATATTGATTGTGAGCCATCAGGGATTGCGGGCTTGGCGCTTATGCTCCAAATGAAGAATGAATTGCCGAAAGATAAAAAAATGCTCATCGTGGATACTGGCAAGACGAAATTTCTATAAATAATTCAACTTTATGGACCATAAAGATTTTGCTTTACAATTTGCCAAAAAAGCAGGAAACATAATCAGGGAAAGTTTCGCTTTAGGGATTAAAAAGGAATGGAAAGTTGATGCCACTCCAGTTACAGAGGTGGATTTAGGCGTGAACAGGCTTTTGATTCAGCAGGTGAAAGAGTATTTTCCTGAAGGGGGTTTTGGGGGAAGAAGAGAATTATGAAAAAAGTAAGAATGATTTATGGGTTTTAGATCCCATTGATGGCACCATACCGTTTTCACACGGTTTACCTATTTGTGCTTTTTCCTTGGCTCGGGTAAGAGAGGGAGAGGTTATCTTGGGTGTGGCTTATGATCCATTTTCAGATCGTCTTTTGTTCGCCCAAAAGAATCAAGGAGCTTTTTTAAACAATCAAAGGATTTTTGTTTCTAAGGCCACTTCTTTGGAAAGGCAAGTGGTTGGTATTGAAACATGGAGTAAGGGCACATATTATACGAATTTGCCTTTTAGTGTGGCAGACGAAATGAGCAAGAAAGACATTATCATCATTCATCTTTGCTCAATAGTTTACACCGCTATGTTAGTAGCGATTGGCGAGGTGGCTGGGGCCTATTTCGCCGGTAATACAGCCCATGATATAGCGGCGGTGAAGTTAATTGTAGAGGAGGCCGGCGGCAAAGTTACTGACCTTTTTGGCAACGGACAAAGTTATAGCAAGCCGATTAAGGGGGCTGTTATCTCCAACGGTAATCTCCACGACTCCTTGCTGGCCTTTATACTTTAATAGGCCATCTCTTCTTTATATGGCAAAATATTTGTTAATTTCGGGAAGCCCTCGCAAGGGGAATACCGACTTTGTTCTTTCCAGAATTTTTGAATCTATTGAGGGAGAAAAAGAGCTAATTTTTTTGCGGGATAAAAATATAGGGCATTGTATCGGCTGTTTGAGCTGTCATACGAAGCCCCAATGCGCGATAAATGACGATATGACTGAAATCCGCCAGAAAATGCTTAGTGCTGATATGATAATTATTGGAACCCCTAATTATTTTGACAACGTGAGCGGCTTGCTAAAAGATTTTATAGACAGAACGCACCCATTTTACAAGGCAGCATTATTAAAAGATAAAAAATTAATACTCATTATGGTTGGTGGCGGCAAAGCCGAAGGATCCAAAGAATTTCTTGATGTGGTGATGTCGGGATTTGTTAAGTATTTGGGCCTTGATTTAATGGGCTCATATTGTTTTCAAGCATTATATTCTAATGATTTAAGGCAAAATCCGGAATCCAATAAGCAGGTTGAAGAAATTATTAAAACGATCAAAATAGCCAGTCTTAAAGAAGGGCGAGAGGATCTAAATTTACCGTGAAAAATATAATTAAAGTATTAAAATTAACGATATATGCCAAAAATAAAAATCGGTTTATTGTTTGGAACCTTAGCTGGGATTATTGATTTAATCCCGATGATAATTCAAAAACTTTCTTGGGATGCTAATTTGTCAGCCCTTTCTTTTTGGATAGTGGCGGGTATTGTTATCGCTGTTTCGGATATAAAAATAAAGGGGGCAGTAAAAGGAGTCGTTCTGTCGTTATTGCTATTAGTTCCGATAACCTTTTTGGTCGGATGGCAACAGCCAGCTAGCTTAATTCCGATGGTAGTCATGAATATTATCTTGGGTGCTGCGGCAGGCCTTTTAATAGAGAAATTTTCACAATAGAAAATTCGTTAGAGTTTAAAACTTAAAGGTCGGGTTCAAGAAAGAATAAACATTTATGAAAAAAATCTTTTGGCTTCTTTTGCTTTTGATTATTTTAATCCTGGCGGGAATGGTTTATTATTTTTCTCTGCCTGGTTCTCCGAGAGAGGGGCGTTCTCCACAACCAATAATTTATTGGCTTTTTGCGGAACGCAGTGATAATGTGCCCGACGGTACGTCTATCGCTGGTGGGACTAGCGATGTCAAACTGTTTGATTTTACTATTACCAATACCACTACGAGCAATGATTTTTCTATAAACTCCGCTTCTTTTTTCGTTTTCGCATCTGGGCCAGCGCCGACTGGAGTATTGTCTAATGTACGTTTGGTGCAAAATGGCACTATTATTATGGCCACTAGCACCCTTCCTTTTGGCGCCATTACTGTGGCAATTAATGACTTTGTTATCCCAGCAGCTGGTAATGGAAAAATTAGCCTGTACGCTGATGTGATGCCTGTTGCCTCCAGTACTGATTTGAGCATTAATTTAGTTGATCTAAGAGCAACAGATGTTAACCATTTCAGGTACCCAGTTGCTCGCTTAAGCGATGGCCAACCGCTAAGCTCTCTATCCCCATTGCACTCGGCGTTGTTTAATATAGTCCCCTAACTATTTTGGAGATATTTTTAAATTTGAGTCGCCCCTGAGCTCGTCGTTCGGGGGCGGTTGGTTTTCAGAGGGTTTTTTGGTAAAATATGAATATGATTATCAAATATGCCCAGACGAATAAAAAAGAGCGGGGGCCGATGAAGATTGCCGAGTACAAAATTAACCCGAATTTCAGCGGAGCCTTAATTGAAATAAACGGCGACCACGGGAAGGTTAAGTGCTTAAATGAAGATAGGGTTTATTTTATTTTAGAGGGGGCTGGTAAATTTTTAATCAATGATAAAGAAGAAGTAGCTAGCCCAAACGACTTGGTTTTTGTGCCCAAAAATACTCCTTATAATATCATCGGCAAACTAAAACTTTTTCTAGTTTGCTCACCGGAATTTAAACCGGGTGATGATATTGAATTGGAATAAATAACATATGACAAAAAAATCACATCAAAATCTATTAAAGGCTATTGCCGGCGAGTCAATGGCCAGAAACAAATACACATACTATGCTGCCATCGCGATGAAAGAGGATTTGGTTTGGATTGCTAGGGTTTTTGAAGAAACAGCAGAAAATGAACGGGCGCACGCCAAAGAGGAATTAGAAAAAATTACAGAGCTAACGGAAATGACCAATACCTACGATATCCACCCGTTAGCTGGCACATTGCAGAATTTGAGGAATGCGGCGGCGGGCGAAAAGTATGAGTGGGGTACAATGTATCCTGATTTTGAAAAGGCGGCCCGAGAAGAGGGTGAAAATGAAATCGCTGATCTCTTTAAGGAAATCAGCGAGGTTGAAGAGAAACACGAGGAAAGATACAATATTTTAGCTGATAGATTGGCAAAAGGCACCTTGCATCAGAGCGAAACTGAAATTGAATGGAAGTGTTTGAATTGCGGCTATATTCACAAAGGAACCTCTGCTCCCGAGAAATGTCCGGTCTGCAAAAAGCCACAGGGTTGGTATATGGGTTTGGGTATCGTTAGATAATTTTTTTAGGAGGTCGTTCTTATTTTTGGGGCTATGGATTATTTTGAGGGGATAAAAAAAGTATACTTGAGGCATCGATTCTGGATTTTATTGGCTTTGTCTGCCTTAGTTCTTTTTCTTATTTTTTTACCGATCTTATTTTTAACCCCTGTTTCTCAAATCTTTACTCATCCAGAGAGCATTAAATCTTTCATTCTTTCCTATGAAAAATGGGCAATACTCGTTTATGTTTTATTAAGCATTGCTGTGGTGATAGCCCCGCCTATTCCCAATGATATCGTTCCAATTGTTGGCGGAATAGTTTTTGGCTTTTGGACAGCTTTATTATTTGGACTCGGCGCCCGTTTAATCGGATCAAGTATAAACTATTTTCTGGGAGATAAAATTAGGAAGGGCGCTTATTTAAAATTGGTTAGCCGCGAAGATAGGGAGAAGCTAAAGAAATATACCGCAAAAATTGGTTGGCCAACAGTTTTTATATCCCGTTTTTTACCCAGTACCGATACAGATTTAATCGCCTATATCGCCGGTATCGCCAAAATGAAATATGGACCGTTTATAGTAGCTTCTTTTTTAGGAATGTTGCTACCGGTTTCTGCTACTATTTTTGTTGGCGCGTCATTATTAAAAAGCGAATGCCTCTTTTTTATTTTAGCCGCTTTTTATATCATAGGCATGCTGTTTGCGCCTCAAATAATTAAAAAATTTTCCGGATTTAAAGGTTTCAACAATTAGTTTCATAATATGGCGTTAAATGATATTGAAATTGAAATACAAGTAAGCATGTCAGATACTAAACCCTTAGTGGAGTTTTTAGAAAAGAGCGGGGAGTCTAGAGGCGAGAAGCACCAAATAGACGAATACTTTACTCCGGCCCATCGGGATTTTTTGGCTGTCCGTCCAGCAGCCGAATGGTTAAGGCTTCGTGATACTGACGGCCGATATTCTTTTAATTATAAGAATTGGTACTTTGATGGTTCAGGTCGCAGTCATCATTGTGATGAATACGAAACCAAGATTGAGGACTTAAAGAGCGCCAGAAAAATTTTAATGGCCTTGAACTTGAAATCGCTGGTGGTTGTAGATAAAATAAGGAAGATTTGGACTTATCAGGACTATGAGGTGGCTTTAGATAGAGTGAAAGGGGCTGGCGATTTTGTGGAGATTGAATATATCGGCCAAGACGAGTTTGTTGATCCAGCTAAGGTGTCCGAGGAGATGATAAATTTTTTGAAAGATTTTAATTGCGGGCCGATAAAGAGACATTATGGCGGCTATCCTTTCCTTTTAATGTTCCCCAATGAGGTGAAGTGGGAAGTTCAGTGATAGGTTATAAAATAATGAACATTATTGAGGCACAAAATTTAACTAAAAGATTCGGGGAGTTGGTGGCGGTTGATAGCGTGTCCTTTGGGGTGGAGAAGGGCGAGCTTTTTGCTTTTTTGGGGCCTAATGGCGCCGGCAAAAGCACAACCATTAAAATGTTGACTACCTTGCTTACACCCACAAGCGGAAAGATTACTTTAAATGGTTATGATCCTATAGAAAATCCTGATGAGGTTCGCCATTCCTTTGGGATTGTTTTTCAAGACCCCAGCCTAGATGATGAACTTACGGCCTACGAAAATATGGATTTTCATGGTGTTCTATATGGTATACCCAGAAAGGAACGTCAGGTCAGGATTGAGCAGTTGCTTAAGTTTGTAGAACTGTGGGACAGGAAAAAAGATTTTGTAAAACATTTTTCAGGCGGTATGAAGCGGCGGCTAGAAATCGCCAGAGGTCTTTTGCATCACCCCCAAATTTTATTCTTAGATGAGCCCACTTTGGGTTTGGATCCGCAAACTCGTAATCACATTTGGAGCTACATTAAGGATTTAAGCGAAAAAGAACAGATGACCATTTTTTTCACGACCCATTATATGCAGGAAGCAGAAAGAGTGGCTGACAGAGTGGCCGTTATTGATCATGGCGTAATTGTGGCCCAAGGCACCCCTGACCAACTGAAACAACAAACAGGTGCCCAATCCTTAGAAGATGCCTTTTTAGACCTAACTGGCCACGCTATTCGTGAGGAAACCGCTGATAATTGGGAACGGGTGAGAAGGATGAGGGGCGTAAGACGTTAATTCGCAATAAAGTATGCGTACTATTTATATTTTATGGTTACGACAAATTAAAAGGTACTATAGATCAAAGTCTCGTATTATTGGTTCTTTGGGCCAGCCTCTATTGTTTTTGCTGGCTTTTGGTTTTGGCTTTGGCCCCATCTTTCAAAAGGCTGGGCAGGGTAATTATTTGCAATTTTTAACGCCAGGTATTATAGCCATGAGTATCATTTTTTCCGCTATCTTTTCCGGCATTGAAATCATCTTTGATCGCCAATTCGGCTTTTTAAAGGAAACCTTAGCAGCCCCTGTTTCCAGGGTTAGCATTATGATTGGCCGTACTTTGGGTGGGGCAACAGTATCTACCATGCAAGGTTTAATTGTCATTGGCATTTCCATGTTAGTTGGTTTCCGCTTTAACAGTCTGCTATCATTGCTTTTGGCTTTATTGTTTATGTTGCTGATAGCGCTTTTATTTACTGCCTTAGGCACCGCTATCGGCTCTTTAATGCAGGATTTTCACGGTTTTCAGCTTATTGTTAATTTTTTGATTATGCCCCTTTATTTTTTATCAGGGGCAATTTTCCCTTTGCAGGGCCTGCCCAAAACTTTAACCACTTTAGCCACTATTAACCCATTATCATACGGCGTTGACGGCTTAAGGGGTGCTTTGCTGGGTACGGCCCACTTCGGTTTACTTATTGACTTTTCGGTTTTATCGGGCCTTTCTTTGATTGTGATCATGATTGGGGCTTATTTGTTTTCTAAAGTCCAAATCTAATGATGGATAAATTCTCTTTAACTGTTTTGGGAGGGGGCTGGGCAGTGCCTACTAAAAAAACTAACCCAGCTGGTTTTTTGGTGGAAGCTGGCGATAAGAAAATTTTAATGGATGCTGGCTTTGGTATTTTGCGCCGGATGGTTGATTTTGGTTTTGACTTTCAGGATATTGATAAAGTTTTTGTTTCCCATTTTCATGCTGATCATTGTTGCGATGCTTTTGGTCTAATTTTTAGCCGGAACTGTAACGACTTTCGCTATCAAAGGCCGCATAAGAAAGTTTTATTGATCGGGCCCAAAGGAACAGAAAAGAATTTTAAAATATGGAGAGGGATTTTTTGGCCAGAACCAAACGAATCCTACCCAGTGGATTTTAAAGAGGGGGCAGGAAAAATGAAGCTGGGTTCTGTTAAGATCCAAACATTTTCGGTTCAACATGTGCCGTGGTTTCAGTCTTTGGGTATCATTATTGAATTTAATAACAAGAAGTTAGTTTACACAGGCGACATTGGTTCAAGGCACAATCTGCAGGACTTAGCCCAGAAGGCCCAGAATGCTGATTTGCTAATAATTGAGGCTTCAGTTGCTAAGCCCCAGCTGAATCATTTTACCTTACAGCAGGTAAAAGAATTAGTAGAGAAAGCCTTGGTCAAGAAAGCCTTGATTGTGCACGTCTCGCCGTCTATATTCAAGAGCGTAGAGAGGTTTTGTCGGAAAGAGCCAAAATTTGTTTTATCTACCGACGGCTTGAGAATCAAAATTTAATGGTATGGAATACCAAGACCGTATTTTTGGAGAATGTAATATTGAGGAGCCAGTCATCGTTGAGCTTATAGGAAGCCCTGCCTTACAGAGATTAAGAAAGATAGACCAGATGGGTTATCAAGAGCCATATTTCCCAGGTTCAGCCCACAGTCGTTTTGAACATTCGGTGGGCGTTTTTCTTTGGCTTAAGAGACATGGGTCAAGTATTGAAGAGCAAATAGCTGGTTTAATCCACGATGTTTCACATGGAGCCTTTTCTCATTGCCTTGATTATGTCTTAGCCCAAGGGGCAGAGCAGCATCAGCGTTATCAAGATGATATTTTGGCTGATTTTGTGAAAAAGTCAGAAATCGCTGGTATTGTCAAAAGATACGGTTTAGATTTAAATTATATTTTAGATGAAAACCATTTTCCTTTGAAAGAGAGGCCCTTGCCTGATTTGTGTGCCGATAGAATTGACTATTCTATCAGAGACGCTTTGTGTGCTAGTGAGCTTGACCGCGATGGGCTTCAAGAGATTTTGGATAATTTGGTGGTGGAAGGGAACCAATGGGTTTTTAGGCATTCTCAAGCAGCTCAAGAATATGCGAGGTTGTTTTCAAAGTTAAATGAAGTTTATTATTCGGGTCTTATTTCAGCTGTTATGTTTAAAACTGTTGGCGATTATTTACTTTACGCCTTGCAAAAAGATTATATTATCCCGGAGGACCTTTTTACTACCGATGAGGAAGTACTTACTAAAATTAACCAGCATTTGTTTAGCGATACTTCATTACAGCTTTTGTTTGATAGGATGAATAACAGGGTAGCTTTTCGTAACGACCCGAATAATTTTGATGTTGAGTTGGTTTGTAAGTCCCGTTCAGTTGACCCTTGGTGTTATTATCAAGGAAAATTACAGAAGGTTTCTGACGTCAACAAAGAGTGGGGGATTATACTTGCTCACGAGCTAAAGCCCAAGCATTATTTTTTAAAGTTTGACAAATAGTACGGTTGATGTTATAGTGCTTTTGTTTCTTTTATAGGAAAGGCAAGGGTGAGAAGCAAATATCAGAGAGGTACCAGTATGAAAAATATTTTGTTGATTTGTTTACTCATCCTTTTTGTTTTTACCCTTAGCGTTGAGTTCAGTGTCAGCGCGGGGGACCCTTGGTGGTATTGGAGCCTGCGTGTTATATTCGCGGCTGGCCCCAAGGGTGGTAGTCTTGACGATTGGCTTCTCCTCAATCAGAAGCCAGTTGTCAATAATCAATCAGGAGATCGGGAAGCTCGCTTCCCGTCTTTTTCTTTACAAAAATATTTAGTATAATAATTTAATAACTCAAAAATATGGAATTTGGAGATATTTCTTTTATTGAGGAATCCCTGCAGTGGTTTTTGGTGCATGGTATTAGGATAATTGTTATCTTAATGGGCGCTTACCTGCTTAACTATGTTGGACAGCCTTTTATCTTTAAAATAGCCCGGCATTTTATAGAAAATAGTTTTATCGTTGGCAAACTAACCCCAGCTCTGGAAGAAAAAAGGGTCCAAACTCTCAAAAAAGCTTTTGCCTCGGTTTTCAGAACTGCTGTTTGGGCTTTAGCGGTTTTGACTATTTTGCCCGAACTGGGCATTAGCACTGCCCCTTTATTGACAGGATTGGGTATCGGTGGTTTAATTATCGGCATTGGCTCTCGCAATGTTATGCAGGATTATTGGTCTGGGCTTTTTATTATTATGGAGGACCAGTTTAGGGTGGGTGAAAAAGTTAATATAGCCGACCTGGAAGGAACTGTTCAAAATTTTAGCTTGCGGCGAACCATCTTGAGGAATGCTAAGGGATATTTTAGTTATATACCTAATAGCCAGATAACCAAAGTCACTAATTTTTCCAGAAAAAGCTTAAAAGAGGTAGCCGGCGAGAAGTAATTCAGTGAAATATAAAGTGTTAAAGCATATCAAATTGAAAATTGTTATTATTGGAGCGCTTTTTGCGGTCTTTTTGTTTTATGGTTTTTTTGAAAACCAATGGCTCAAGATTAATAGTTTTGATTTCCAGAGCAATGATATCCCCGAGGCTTTTAATGGCAAAAAGATTGTTTTTCTTGCCGATCTGCACTTGGGCTTTTATTTTTCCAATAAAAGGACAGCCAAGTTAGTGGAAACCATTAATCAGCTTGAACCAGACATCATTATCTTTGGCGGTGATTTTATAGATAGAAATGTTAAATATACTGAACCGCGCTTTGATGGTTTAAAAGATCTTAAAGCCAAATTAGGAAAGTTTGGG
The DNA here is from genome assembly GCA_028712605.1 of Minisyncoccota bacterium. Lineage (GTDB taxonomy): Bacteria > Patescibacteriota > Minisyncoccia > Minisyncoccales > CG1-02-41-26 > JAPLWD01. The sequence continues at coordinate 16,940 of JAQTPV010000004.1, forward strand.
GTTTTGGGCAATCACGATAATGTTATTAATTCTAACTTAATCAAGAGAGAAATGCAGGAAGCAGGCATTACGTTTTTAGATAATAAAGCCGAATGGATTCAGATTGGTAACCAAAAAATTAAGATTGGCGGAGTAGGTGATTTGTGGACTTCGTGGCAGAATTTAGAGCCAACGGTAGCTGATGTTGGTAAAGACGACTTCGTTATTTTAGTTTCTCATAATCCAGATTATGCCCCCGAGATTAAAAATGATTTAGTGGATTTAGTTTTGTCAGGCCATACCCACGCTGGCCAGGTAACGTTTTTTGGCTTGGGGGCTATTATGCGCTCTAAGTATGGCCAGAAATTCAGATATGGAATGGTGGACTTGGGCAACACCAAGGTTTATATAACCAGTGGGGTTGGCTCAACAGTGGTGCCTATCAGATTCTTTGCTCGGCCAGAAATTGCTTTGATTACTCTTAAAAAATAGACGAATATTTGGGATTTGGGACGCTCCCTTGGGCCTTAGGACCAAGGGAGCGTTTCTTGTTTTAGGGTGCCCGTTGTGATAGGATAAAAACAATCAAAGATAAACTGGCCTTATGGACAATACCCCTATCCAACAAATTAAAGAAAGATTGGACATTGTGGAGGTAGTTTCTGGATATCTAAAATTAGAAAAAACAGGGATTAACCTAAGGGCCAGATGCCCTTTTCACGCCGAAAAAGGCCCTTCTTTTTTCGTTTCGCCGGCTCGTCAAATGTTTAAGTGCTTTGGCTGTGGCGCAGCAGGCAGTGTTTTTGATTTTGTGATGAGGATGGAGGGCTTGGAATTTGCTGATACCTTAAAATTATTGGCTAAACGAGCAGGGGTGGAATTAAAAAGTGTGGATCCAGCTCAGTCCACTAAACGCCAAAGGCTGCAGGATGTTTGTGAATTATCCTGCCGCTTTTTTGAAAAGTATTTATCGGCCAGTCAAGCCGGTAAGTTAGTTACAGAATATTTAAAAGGTAGAGGGCTCACAGAGGAAACTATTAAAAAATGGCGGTTGGGATATGCTCCAGACTCCTGGAGGTCGTTGGTTGATTTTTTAGTGAGTCGAGGTTATAAAAAAGAGGAAATCTTGGAGGCTGGCTTAGCCATTGCTTCTGAAAAAACCCAAACGCCCTACGATCGCTTTCGCAATCGGATTATGTTTCCGATTTTTGATTTGAGTTCCCAAGTGGTTGGTTTTGGCGGCAGGATTTTTGATAAAATACCCACTAAAACCAAGGGGCAGATAGAGGGTGGAGCTAAGTACGTTAATATTTCCAATACTTTACTTTACGATAAAAGCCGAGTTCTATACGGTTTAAATTTTGCTAAATTAGCTATTAGACAAAAAGATGTTTGTATTTTAACCGAGGGTTATATGGATGTGATTTTGTCGCATCAGGCCGGCTTTGACAATACGGTAGCCGCCAGCGGTACAGCCTTAACATCGTATCAACTGCAAGTGACTAAGCGTTATACTAATAATCTATTAACCGCTTTTGATATGGACCCAGCTGGTGGTATGGCTACAACCCGCGGCATTGATTTAGCTCAAAAAGAAGATTTTAATGTGAAAGTGATTACCATGTCCCCTGACGCTGACCCGGCTGATATTATTTCCAAAGACCCAACCGAATGGGAGAAAGAGGTTGCCGGTGCTAAAGATATTATGGATTTTTACTTTGAATTGGCGCAGGGCAAGTTTGACAAAGAAAAGCCCCAAGGTAAAAAAGAAATTGCTAAAATGCTTTTGCCGATTATTAAAAGGGTGGCTAATAAAATAGTGCAGTCGCACTGGGTACAAAAATTGGCCAGTCTTTTGAGAGTGAGCGAGGAAAGCATTGCAGCTGAAATGCAAAAGTTACCCAACGAATTGCCGGGGGAGCGCCAACCGCAGGCCTCAACTACTGCCGATGGCTTGTCTAACCCAGCCTTCCGTGGTAAATCCAGAAGGGAGATGTTGGAGGAAAGGATTATGTGTTTGTTGAGCTTAAGCCCAGAAAATATTTCTATGATTGGCCAGGACCGGTTGAATATCTTTTCTCCTTCCGTTCAAGAGTTTTTAGAGATTTTTTGGCAGAATAACTTTGCGTCCGGCGAGCATTTTCAAGAATTTGCTAATAAGGATGAAGGAAAATTAAAAATGCCTGAAGTTGTTCTGGACTTTTTATCATTTAGACAGGAAGAAGCTGTTGATCCTAACGATAAGTTAGCCCAAGCTAAAAAAACTAAGAAAGAAAAAGACGTTATGGAAGAGCTGGGCGAGTGTTTGAAGCAATTGTACGATTTGCATAAAAAAGGCCAAACAGAAAATTTGGCCCAGGAAATACATTTGGCCGAAGAAAGCGGGGATGAGCCAAAGCTCAAAGAGCTTTTAGAGCTCTTTAAACAGCAAGCTTGTTTTAAATAAATAATCAAATCAATCTTTATTATGGCTAAAGCAAAAAAGCAAAAAATAAAAAAGCCAGTTAAAAAAACAGTCAAGAGAAAAAAAATTGTTAAGAAAGGCGTTACCAGAAGACGTGTTGCTAAGAAGGGTGCCCCAAAGAAAAGAAAATTTTTGGTTTGGAGGAGAAAAAAGGTGGTTAAAATGATTCGGCGCAAGAAAGCCCCAGTTTTTGATAAGGAACAAGTAGAGGCTTTTTTGGCACGGGCTCGAGAAAGGAAGTTTGTAACCACCGCTGAAATCTTGTCGCAATTTCCTGATTTTGAATACGATATCCGTGGTTTGGAAAGGCTTTATGATCTTTTAGATCAAGAAAGTATTGATGTAATTGAAAGAAAGGAATTTTTAATTGATACCGAAAAGGTAAACAGCCCCACTTTGCAAGCTAAGATTGATTCTGTGCAGATGTATTTAAAAGAGATTGGCAGTTTGTCTATGATTTCGGCTCGAGAAGAAAAGGAATTAGCCAAAAAGATTGAAAAAGGCGACGCTGAAGCCATGAAAAAGTTAACTCAAGCTAATTTAAGGCTAGTAGTTTCAATTGCTAAGAAATATATTGGCCGTTCACCCAATTTAACCTTGCTGGATTTAATCCAAGAAGGAAACTTGGGTTTATTTAGGGCGGTGGAAAAATTTAACTGGCGGAAGGGCTATAAATTTTCCACTTATGCGACTTGGTGGATTAGGCAGGCCATTACTAGGGCCTTGGCCGATCAGTCGCGTACTATTAGAATACCCGTTCATATGGTGGAAACTATCAGTAAGTATGAAAAAGTCAGGAAGAAATTATTGCAGAATTTAGGCCGCCCGCCCTTAGCTGAAGAAATCGCCGCCGAAATGGGTATTGAACCGGAAAAGGTACATCATTTAATTAAAATTAAGCAGAAATCCGTTTCTTTGGAAACTCCAGTGGGTGATGATGACAAAGATAGTATTTTAGCAGAGTTTATTCAGGATGATAAAACCCCGGCGCCGTCTTTGGAGGCTGCTCGTAATTTATTAAAAGAAAGATTGGACGAAATTTCGGCCGAGTTAACCCCAAGAGAAAGGAAGATTTTAGCTTTACGGTTTGGTTTGGAAGATGGCGTTTCTAAAACCCTAGAAGAGGTGGGCGAAGAATTTGGTGTAACCCGTGAAAGAATCCGTCAAATTCAAGCTAAAGCCTTAGAGAAAATTCGCAGGATGAAAGTCTTAAAGAAGTTGCGAGATTACTAATTCCTTGAAAAAAAACTAAAAATAAAGTAGATTTAGATTATAATTTTTGATTATATTCCGCGGTGGCGCAACGGTAGCGCGGGTGACTGTTAATCACTAGGTTGTAGGTTCGAATCCTACCCGCGGAGCAATTGCCGAATTCGGCAAATATCCCTATCTTGACACTGTAGGCAAGATACTTGTAAAAGAGTTGAACTCTATGAAATATTACTTATCGTCCTACGAATTCGGGGATAAAACCGAGAAACTAAAAACCCTCGCTTTAAAAGGAAAAATTGGCTATATCCCAAATGCGCGGGATTTTACAAATAGTGATCAGGAGAGGAAAGCTAAACGTACTGTGAATGATATGAATTCACTGCGCGAGCTTGGTCTGGAAGTTGAATTGCTAAACCTCCAAGATTACTTTGGAAAGCGAGATGAACTAAAAAAGAAACTGGAACAGCTCGGAGCTATTTTTATTAGCGGCGGGAATGTGTTTATTCTACGACAGGCAATGAAGTTGAGCGGTTTAGATGAAATCCTAAAAGAACTACAGGACACGGATTTTCTTTATGCAGGATACAGCGCCGCAGGGTGCGTTCTCGCACCAAGCCTTAAGGGTATGGATATTGTTGATCCACTTGACACTCCATATGCAAAACAAAGGGAAATTATATGGGGCGGGCTTGGGTTCGTTGATTTTCATTTTATGCCCCATTGGAACTCGGATCATCCAGAATCCGCTGATGTGGAAAAGGAGATTGCTTATTGTAAAGAAAACAACATTCCCTATAAAGCTATTCGAGATGGCGAGGTTATTATCATCGAATAGGCCCCTATAGCGCCCATCCCTTTTCTGCATAAATTGCCAAATTAAGCAAATTTCCCCATCTTGTTCATAATCACCCACAAAGATATTCTGAATACAAGCAATAGGTTTGTATGAAGATATCAAAAAGACCACCCAATCACCTCAGGCGTTATAGAAAGCAAGCAGGTCTCCAGCAAAGCCAGGTAGCTGAAATGTTGGGACTAAAATCCACAGCCCTCATTTCTCGTTGGGAAAATAACTTTAGCTATCCAGACTTAATAAATGCTTTTAAACTAGCTGTAGCCTATGGAGTTATGGTTGATGCTTTATACTTTGATTTAAGAGAGGCAGTTAGGGAGGATGTATTTGGAAAAGCGCCAATGCTTGGAAAATTAAAATGAGTGTATGGAGAGTGAATTATATACAAAATTACTTATCCTTTTATCGGAGATCTCTAATAGATTAGGACCCATTCCGTTTTGGAAAGACTTCTCTTTTTGGCTTTCTTTTTTGAATTTAATAGTTTTGGCAATCACTTTGTTCTTTCTTATAAGATATACTCGTGCAACAGAAAAGATGGAAAAACACCAATTCATGCCCGCAGTAGATGTAAACATGATTTATGAAAAAAGTGTCGGGAAAACATATTTTTGGTTTCTGAATGCTTCCACTATACCTGCTTTCGTTTTAATAAAATTTAGGGTTAATAAGAAGAAGGGCGGTGAAATTGGCCCACTTCGTATATCACCTTATCATCCTCATTACCCTCAACTTAAGAAAACAGCCACAACTTTTGATTTTTTTAAAGAAGACTCTTCTAATGATAATATTGAAATAGTGCTTAATATTACGGTTACGCCAGCCCTTAGCAAGAGCCATATTAAATTCCGTTTTATAAAACATTATCGATTCAATAGATCCGAATTTCGATGGGATGAAATTTCGTGGGGATATCCAGACCCAGCATTTCCAGGTTCTTAGATTTACTGAACTGTAGTAGGATGCAGCAATGATATTAAACAAAAAAATTTAGGAGTATAAGAAAATTTATAAAGAAAAATCCGGAGAGGAAATACCCGACGAAGAAGCAAGAAAACAGGGAGAAAACAAAGCCGTGATGGGAAACCGTCACGGCTTCTTGGTTTTGAGGGGTAATGTTGACAAACTGCATACGGTATGCTATTGTATAGCCATAGTTCTTTCAAACCAATCCTACTGAAATCTTACCGATTTTTCTCCTTTTACCTCTGCCATTTCAGAGATTTAGTTTTTTATTAGATACCTGAAATGGCAGAGGTTTACTGAATTGGACATTGTGGCTAGTTGCTTTATTTCTAAAAAAAGGAGGTTGGGTCATGAGAATATCTTTTGGGCTAAAAGGGAAAAGGATAATTAAGGGTTTCCTAATGGCTATACTGGTATGGCTGGTATGTTTTCTTGTGGTTTTCTTAGACGAATATCATCACAATAAAGGTATGGTGCCCATGAGAATATCTGGGTTATGGGGGCATTGGCCTTGGGCTGACTGGTCTATGATTGCTATAAATGCTAGTCTTCTTTGGTCTATGACGGTTGGGACTTTCCTGCCCTTTTGGGTCGCTATCTCTAGAGTAAGGATGGCATGGGGTATTCTGGCATACAGTATTATTTCCACCATTTTTATATTATCAGGGATTCGTATCTCTGATATACATCCAAACTGTCATGGTGTTTTGATAATGATTGGAATGACTCTTCTTATGCTTATAGCAACCACATATGTGGTGAAGGGAGCCATTCTTTTGATCAAAAAAATAAAAAAAGTAAGGGAGAAAGAAAATGCCTAAATGTAAGCATTGCGATCAAGAGTTCGTGTCTGGGGCGGAGTGTTTTGCGCACGAAAGCAATTGCACAGGAACAGTTGTATATAAAGAGATAAGCTTGATAGGAGCCAATAGCACTGGAGAGGCTGCCAAGGCTATTGCTCAAGCTTTATCATCAATGCGCAAGGAGCATCCGGATAAGATTTTTCAAGTAATACCACTTGGATATAACCCATTCGGTTTTATAAAAACGGTAGCTATTATTGGTTAAAAATTAAATAGGATAGAAGGATAATTAATTGCAGAAGCAGCTAATTATCCTCACACCCAAGCTCATAAATCTTGTCCTGAGTTTATCGAAGGATATTTGTGGGTTTAGATGTGAGATAGTTCTTTGCAAATAAAGATTAAGGTGATCAATTTGGTTCGGATTTAATAATCAGAGTCAGCTTGGTCGCTTTAGTTCAGCGGCTAAATTTGGCCCGGTTAGAGGGTTTTACGCAGCGGATATTTTTTGACGATATGCTGCGCACTGTATTTATGTTTAGTGTTTTAATCTGGACGAAAATCCTAAAAAAAGAAGGAGAAGGAAACATGGTTTGGAAAGATAGCAAAGGAAGAACATGGTCAGGGTGCGTAACGCCATTTCAAGTAGAAAAACACGAACAGCTTATGGATCAGCTCGAGGCAAAATCTAGAGAGGCAAAAAGCTTCGGGGACTGGAAAAAACTTTTCTATGAGCCAAGAGGTGGCGTAAGTACTGAGAGAAGCGATGTATTTGTGGATAGTGTGTTTGAGGGACTGTTCACTACAGCGAGCAGTTTCGAGGAGCTGAAACAGGTGGAGTATATGAGTCACTTTGCCAGACGCCGCAGCGAATACAGGCCTCGGATTGCAATAGCAATGGAACCTTATGCCACAACCCTTGAGGAATGGAGGGAGATTTTGAGCCTTACCTACTGGCCCCCAGATACTCCAATTTCCCAAAGGGCTCGCAAAGAGTTCGATCGGCTAAAGGAAGAAGCTAGGAAGAAAAAAGCGGAAGAGAAAATGAAAGAAGGGATTAAAAAGGGAATCTGCTGGGCTGATGAAATAATTCATGCATTGCTGATGAAATTCAATGGCTCAGCAAGTAACGCCATAAGAGGAGGTTGGCAGGTTTTTCCGAAGATACAGGAAGGACTTTACACAGAGGTTAGGGTTGTTAATCGTGGCTTTACTGTGTGGATGTCTTCGCCTGAAAAGGTAACCGCTCTTGATCCTAGTAGAGTTGAGGTAGATTGTTGTAATGCTCAAGATATAGCGGAGCAGGCCATCCATGGTTTCGCAGCCGAATATGGCTTTGTTGAGATCAATGGTATAAGCGAACTGCCTACTGGTCTTGCTTATATCTTTAATCTTCCTCGGCGAGTAAGTTATAAATTCTGGGCAGTTCCTGGCCACGAGAAAGAGGTAGCCGCCTCTTTTGGTCTATAAGATGCAAAGGTAACTGATTGGTAGGTTTCAGTTACCCGCATATCCAGGCCCATAAGTTATTTTGTGGGTTTAGGCGTGAGAATTGAAAGGTTGCTCTTTTGAGTAGCCTTTATTTATCGCCTCAAAAAGCAATTTCCCCTCACTGGTTATGGAGGGGATATTTTTTTAAACTAAGAACTGAGGTTGAGGTATAGTAAGGGCCATGTCAAAAGGCTCGAACAAACAAAGCCGGGTCAAAGAGGAAACCAACGAAACATTAGAGGAAGCAGCAGAAAGGCTTGCTCAATTAATCTGGGACCACTGGCTGTATATGCAAGAGCAGAAAAAGAAGGAGAAGGGGGCTAAATCTTTTGTAGCTTTTTAATTATGTCTAATTGTGCTTTGAGTTGCGCTAAATATCCAAAATCCTCCAGAATACTTATAAGGGCTGTCGGGCTGGGGAGCAATTGCCGAGTTCGGCAAATAGTCAACTAGAAAACAAAACTAGCAGAACATCAATTGATTTCTGCTGGTTTTGTTTTAAATAGCCCGTAAAACGTCTTAAAACTTGCCATATATGTCAAATATCCCTGCCTTGTTATCACTTGCCTCAAAAGATATTCTTAATACAAATAATAAAAATTTGTATGAAAATATCAAAAAGAATAACAAATGACCTTAAAGCCATCTTTATTCTATGGGCTTGCTTTTTCCCTAAAAGTGTGCCTTAATGACACTATCGTATTTTATAGTTCATTTGCTAAAATTTTAGCTGCATTTTTCGCGATGCAATTACCATATTTGTTATAGGGGAGGAAATAGCAATGAGTAACGTAGTCTATAACGGAAAGGGGGAGTGGAATAACCCCAAAACGGACATGCTAGAGGAGGCTGACATTGTTGTCGAAATAGATGACGAGGCTCGTCTAATTCACGTGAATAGTTATACGACGAATGCTATAACTGGAAGATGCGAGGATGACCCTGATCAAATTCAATTTATGACCGACAATGGAATCTATCGAATTACGAAGGATCATACTTCCCGCCTCAAAGAAATTTCGGCTTTATTAGTATATTAATCTGATAACCATATACCATGGACAGTATTGTTTGATCCTGTCCATTTTTGTTTACTCCATGACGGTGAAAGTGGTATGAGGCAAAGGTATTGGAACGAAATATTCAAAAGGCCTAAGACACCGCCATTGAGCCAGAGAGGACAGGCGAGACAGTAGAAGAGGCCGCCGATCGCCTTGCCCAATTAATCTGGGACCACTGGCTGTATATGCAAGAGCAGAAAAAGAAGGAGAAGAGTAGCCAAGATAAATAGACACTAAACTTTAACTTTTTCTGAATTTTGTAGTTTCTTGATTATGTCTAATTGTGCTTTGAGTTGCGCTAAATATCCAAAATCTTCCAAAATATTTAGAATAGCTACCGGGGTGGGGAGCCAGATAGGATGAGCATCAGCGAAAGCTGGTGTTTTTCCTTTATCCACGGGCTCTTTTGGCGGTTCGAAAGTGTTTTTCTTGGGATTTTTCTCTGAAAGGGCTTCACTCACGGTATCCAGTATGAGTTGGAAGGGTTTCTGGTATGAAATCTCGACATTCTTGCCGTTTATCTTTGGGTTCGAAAATAAAAATGAGAATAGCATTCGTTTCTGTTCGACTGTTCGGCGAGGGTTTAAATAAATCGCTCTCGCTTGCTTTGCTACTTCAAGAACCGTTATCCCCATTTCAAAATATTTGAGACTGGCATTCCGGTGTCGGTTGAGGCTATCGAGCACATTGTCCTGCTCCTTTTTGTACTGCTCGAGTTTCTTGTCATAAAACTCTCGACTGATCCGATTATCGATCTTATCGTCATACAGCTTGTCGATACGCTGGGTTGCTATTTGGTATTGTCGCTCGAGCTCGGACGAAGCTGTTTCTCTGAACGTTATCTCATCGGCGTGGCCTTCTTTTAAGGCTTCCTGAATCCATGAGAGCATTCGTTCTACTCGCTCATCTTTCATGGTTACGGCAACTATGGACTCGGCTATCTGAATATCGATATTTTCCTGCTTAACCCAATCTCTCTGCGAGCAGTTTTTATAATGGTTGCAGTGACCATACCAGTGGCCCTTTTGTATCTCCCACGTGATCGTTCCATTGCATTCGACACATCGGAAAACGCTCTTAAAGAGCGAATTGTGTTTGCGTGTTCGTGGTGCTCCGTAACTATGCAGTCTGTCTTGTACTCGTTGATAGAGTTCTTTGCTTATAAGCGGTTCGTGATTGCCTTTGGTGATCTGATTCTTCCAGCGGTTCATGCCGTAGTAAAACGGATCGCCAACGAGCTGGTGGATTCTGGCATGACTTACTTTGTGTCCAGTGCGGGACCGGAAGCCTTGCTCGTACATCACATCGCATAGTTTCTTGGTGGAGTATTGTCCGGAGGCATACAGGTCAAACATCTTTTTTATGAGCGGTGATTTTTCTTCGTCTATCACATGAATTTTGTGACCCTTCTCTCCGATGGTTTTATATCCGAGCGGAGGTTTGGTCGGAAGCCATCCTTGCGATAATTTTTCTTTTTGGCCTTTCTTTACGTTTTCGGAAAGAAGCCGGATGTAATACTCGGCCGTGGCAACTTTCACTCGCCACATAAACCATTCGTGGGACTTGGAGTCTTTGTGCAGAATGCAGTTTTCTTTTACCAGATGGATTTTGTGATTCTCATCGGCCAGTATCCAGTTATCGATTACCGGCACATCCGCAAAGTTGCGAGTTAAGCGATCGGTCGTTTCCACAAAGACAGTATTGATTTTGGTCTTAGTGACATGCGCCATCATTTCGTGGAATATCTTGCGCTGGATTTTTCCAGCGGCCGATTCTTGAATGGCGAAAACTTTTACAAGCTCATAGCCGTTTCTTTCGGCGTAGTCATGGAGAAGTTTTTCTTGAGCCGGTAAAGAGTAGCCGGTATCCTCTTGGTCTTTGGAGGACACACGAGCATACCCTACGGCCTTGGGTAATTCTTGATTGTTTATCATGGTCATATTTTTATTAATTTTCTTAGGTTCGAAATCGACTTTTAGTACCATAGCCACCCTATACTAATCTTGCTCCTCCGCTAAGCTCGAGTTGCCCACAGCTGGTTCTCCGTCCGCAAGCCATTTTTTTATTATCGCGGCTTTCGCATCGGGATATTGATTGCGTGCCAAAGCCAGTTGCATCTCGTAGGGAATAAATTCCCACCGATCACCTGGCGACATCTCGCTGAAATTCAGCTTACTAAGCTCAATCCTGTCTTTCGGATGACCCTCGACACGATCCAGTAATTCTTTGATGGCCGCCAACTTCACACCATCATTCTGACTTCCCATGAGAGCAACGAGCATTTCGTTGGCCAAGCGGAAATTCTGTTCACGAACACGCACACCGGCTTTCCGGACTATGTCTACGGTTTCTTGGTGGATGATATCCAGTTCTTGCGCATAAAGCCGATAAGTTTCCTGTAGTGTTCCTGATTGCTTGAACCAATCCTTAACCGTTTGCTCGGTGAATTTAGCTTTTCTACTTTTTTGGAATCGGTGATTGATATCCTCGGCGATGTTTTGGTAGGAATAGCCTTTATATTTCAGCTCGAGTGCGCGCTCATGGTATTTGGTTATGTGTTTCAGCTTGGCCATAAAAAGTTGTGTTTAGTAGAGTCTTTTTTTGCTCTCAATTGGGATGATAAGGAGTGGTCTACCGGTTACCCATTCGACGATATAAGCGGCCGCATGAGCGCGTACCACCGTATCTTTGCTTTCCAGAAGTGAGATCAGAACTTCCGCAGCTTTTGGCATGTTCTTTCGGATGATCTCATCAGCGATTTCAATTTCAGTTTTCTTTTTATGCTTGGTCATAGATTTTAGTAATTACGTTTGTGTCGATTCGACGAGAACGACATCTTAGCAACGAGACTCGCTTTCATCTCGTTTATTTTCTTGATTTGGTTTTGGCCGTTAACTTCTTTATAATTTTCTTTAATTTCTTTTAAACCCTTAGCTTCTATATCATCGCCGTCTGATGCAGTGTGCGTGTCATGCCGTCCGGCATTTCGTGCTGATCGTCCACCGTCCTGCTTCAGATGTAGGACGGAGAGCAATGTGATGCTTCGAGGTTTAAACTTTGCATCCTCGCCACGGGTTTTGGTGATCGCGACAAAAGCCCACTCTTCGAGCTTGTCCAGACACTTCTTAATTGTTCGCCAATCTTTGAGGCCAGAGTAAACTAGAAGCGTCCTGTTTGATGCTTCTATGGTTTGACTCGCTTTATTGGAAGCAATCTCGGTCAAGGCGCAATAGACATTGCGTAAGTTGCGGTACGCATCGACACCAATCTGCTTATCGAGCCACTGCTGTCGCATGTAGCGCAAAGCTGGCTTATCTTGATAAGCAAACGGTGCTTCGCGGTAATCCCTGACTTTATGCTTCTTGTCGCTTTGGTTCATTGTCATATTGCGTCACAGGCACTTCGACCACTGCGGTATCCTCGTAGTGACACTGCATGAGCGTGTCGAAGTAGCCCAAGAGATTAAAAGCGACGTCGTGTAATTCCTGATCGCTGACTTCTTGGCCGAAGTCCTCTTTGAGAATCACGCGGAGCTTCTCCAGCGTTTCCGGTTTTAATTTCACAGGTCTTAGTTCTCGGCATAAATCCGCACTTTGACCTGTTTGAGCTCGTTGAAGAATGCTTGAGGCTCGACTTGAAGCTCGCGGCTCCAATATCGCTTCACCAGAGAATCCAAGTCCGGGCTCTTGCCGAAGCAGAAGAGCACCTTGTGCGGATTTCCCCGATCCACGACCTCAAGAGAATCAGGAATAAATAATAAAAGCACCGCGACCAATGCCAGGTCGGCGGTTTTGTAGAATTGATTGTCCATATTGTGGCATTTTCATTGTCATTAACTTCCTCTCACACATATTCTTTATAGCAATTGGACCGCTATGCCTTACATACTCCGCAAAGAAATTTTCATGAACAAAAAAACGCCCGTTTTATAGGCGTGGAGTTTCAGTTATTAACACTACTTGAGGAATACTAGCGTCACCGCAGGAAAATTCTGTACTTAGGATTGATCCGGTAACCGTCTGTACGCCGACCTTCTATGAGTTTGATAATTTTCAAATCATGTTTTGCTTTGGCATTTATTTTCATAATGGCCGAACGGACAGAGTAGTCACTTTTGGCTTCTGTAGCAATACGGATATCTGGTGTCGCTTGGTATCCTTTGCCGATGAGATATTTAACTATTCGATGACGCAAATCCTCTTTGCCCATGGGATAAAGGTATTTACTTCTCGGCTCACGGTAAAGATCGGCATCAGTCGACAGGTGAAGAATTGTCTGCTTCAACTCAACTGGCTTCGCTTTTCCTTGTGCGAAGTATTCAGCAAAGGCAATGGCCGCTTCCCGTGCAAGTGCTTTTATAAGCTGTTGGTCATACTCGGTCAGTCCTTCAAATTTACTCGTCCGGCGTTCCAAGAGGGACCGGATGCTTCTAACCTCGAGCTTGGTTTCGATAATCTCTCTAGTTAGGTCGGCAACCGCTGGCTTGTTATTTCGAATGATCTTATCGCCACCAGCAATACCGACCTCTTTCATCGAGAATCGGAGTATCTTCTCAGTGGTAATAATAGAAAGCTGGTATGTTTGAACCATGGTTACCGGCCTTCTGATATTAAGTTTATATTTGGTGGCGACTCCGGCCTTTTTCATTTTCATAATCATTTTTATCCTCAAGATCATTATGACAAAAGACGGCGATTTTGACAATGAACTTGGAAAGGGATAAAATACTATCAAGACTAAAAAGTCAGTTTAATTTTATGGCCGAAATCGAAAAACTTTTAACCATTGAGGAAATCGCCGAGATACTGCGAGTGCATACTCGCACTGTCACCCGATACATTGAATCGGGTAGATTGAAGGCATCCAAGCTGGGAGTCTGGAGGATCAAACAATCTGATCTCAACGCTTTTCTGGAGGAGACCAGTAACGTAAAGAAAAAGAAGAAATAATATATGGCATCACTAAACTGGATTGGAAAAGAAGCTGTAGTAAACCACGATAAGGAGGTGCCTTTTAAGTTGCTGAAAAAGGTTAAGACAGCATCCGTTGGTGATAATTCTCAAAATCTTATAATCCACGGCGACAATCTAGAAGCCTTGAAGGCGTTAATGCCTCATTACTACGGCAAAATAAAGTGTATTTATATCGATCCACCCTATAACACCGGCAATGAGGGTTGGGTTTACAACGACAAGGTCAATTCTCCTAAAATCAAACAGTGGCTTGGCAAGGTTGTTGGCCGAGAATCGGAAGATTTAACAAGGCACGACAAGTGGCTTTGCATGATCTATCCCAGACTAAAACTCTTAAGAGATTTGCTGACAGAAGATGGTTCTATCTTTGTTTCTATTGATGATAACGAGCACTGCAATTTGCGACTCGCTATGGACGATATTTTTGGAGAAGTAAATTTTGTAACCACTATAATTTGGCAGAAGAAATATACACAGAGCAATGATGCAAAGTATTTTTCAAATACGCATGACTTTATAATTTGCTATGCAAAAAATAAAGAAAACAAGAATTTCAAGATAAATCTACTGGCCAGAACCGAGGAACAAGATGCGCGTTATAAAAATCCTGATAATGACCCTCGTGGGGTCTGGATGACTCAACCCTTACACGCAAAGAGCGGTACAGATAAAACCTATGAGTTCACTTTCTTAAATGGAGTGAAGTGGAAACCACCCGCTGGCACGTTCCCTCGCTATAGCATTAATACTCTAAAGGAGGCTGATGCAGAAGGCACAATTTGGTTTGGGAAGAATGGAAATGCAGTTCCTCGTCTTAAAAAATATCTCGCAGAAATGAAACAGGGCGTGATTCCTAAAACAATATGGTTATATGACGAAGTTGGAAGCAATGATGATGCCAAGCGTGCTATAAAACATCTCTTTGATGATAATCCTTTTGATTCTCCAAAACCTCCCTCATTGATTAAGCAGATCATTAAACTTTCTAGTAATCCTGACGATACAGTACTAGACTCTTTTGCTGGCTCCGGCACAACCGGTCATGCGGTTTTGGATTTGAATAAGGAGGATAAAGGCACTCGCAAATTTATCATGGTTGAAATGGAGGACGCTGTTGCAAAAAATATCAC
>JAQTPV010000036.1 GCA_028712605.1 Minisyncoccota bacterium
CGTGGATACTCAACAAATCAAAAACCCAGGCCATTTTAGCAAAATCCAAAACATCCTTAATCCTTTCTTTTTCATCCTTTTGGTAATTTAAAAAATCAGCCTTTGCTCTTTGCCAGCCAGCCAAGTATTCATCTTTTAATTTACGACATTCTTCTAATTGTTTATCCATTTCTTTTTCTTGATTATTATTTTCAGTCATATGAATTAAAGGCCCTCATTAAATTATTGATGAGCCTAATATTAGAGCTAAAATCCATTCTTCTGGGCCCTGTAACGCCAAAAAAGATTTGTTGTTCTTTCTGGTTGCCCCAAAAACCCTGGCCAATAATAACACTAAAATTATTTTTTTTCAAAGGGCATTCTTGCCCAATAAAAACGTTAGCTTTTTCTTGGGATTGAGGCAGCAGATTAGTTATCTGGTTAATTAATTCCTGTAAGCTGTTTGTAAAATCCCTTAAGCAGCTTATATCGTTAAATTCGGGCTCCCGTATTAACTTGGGCCATCCTTCCTGCCAAAGGATGTCAAAATCCTTTAAGTAAACTATTCCTAGGTTTGCGGAATGTTTAGCTAAAATACGGGCAATCTCTTGCGAGAGCTTGGCGATGTCATGAAATTCAGCTAAAAACTCGCTGAATTTCCTAGTCTGCACTGTTTGGTGGTCAGTTTGGGGTAAGTGGTCCACAAAGAATCTATATCCCCTATCTGTCGGCACTCTGCCCCCTGAAATATACGGCTTTTCTAAAAAGCCGCCATTGGTTAATTCAGCCAGATCAAGGCGGATAGTGGCTGGCGAAACATCAAAAAACCATTCGCTTTGGAGAAGCTCCGAGCTTACAGGCAAAGCGGTTTTAATGTATTCTTCCACCACTTTTTTTAGTATTTTGTGGCGCCTCTGGATAATATCCATATTCTCCTATTATAACCAGAAAAAATTAGCAGTCAAGCATGAAGATTGCTAATTCAAAATTGAGAGTTATACACTTTGCATTATTCATTTTCTGCTGTTAAAATAACTTAATTTGATATGTATAAGATTCAATTCCCTAACTTTTTATGGATTGATTTGAAAAACCCGCAGCCAGAAGATGCTGGTTGGCTAAGCGGGCGTTTTAAGCTTCACCCCCTTGTTTTGAAAGAGCTTTTGCCGCCCTTAGATCATCCTAAACTTGAAAACTTTGGCGAATACCTTTCCCTGGTGATTTTTTATCCTTTTTTTGATAAAAAGAATTACTGTACCTTGCCTTTAGAGCTGGATATTATTGTGGGTCGCGACTTCATTGTTACCAGTCATTATCAGGATATGGTACCCTTGAAGGCTATTTTCGACCGATGTAATTTATACGAAGAAAATAGGCAGGCCTATGCTAAAAATGGCCCCGGTGAAGTTCTTTACAGGGTATTACGAGAAATAATGCTAGCCTGTTTTCCTAAGCTGAACCACATCAAAAAAAATATAGAGAGTATTGAAGAGTTAATTTACCAAGGTTCATACCAAAAAGCAGTAAGCCAGATTTCTTTAGTCAGAAGAGACATTATTGGTTTTCAGAAGATTATGGAGCCTCAATATTTGGTGTTTAAAAATTTAGCTAAAGAGTCCGAACTCTTTTTCAGTAAAGAACTACTCCCCTATTTTCACAGCCTTTTAATCCTCTATGATCAAGTTAAGAACATTTTAGAGATGAATGATCGCACACTGTCCTCTTTAGATTCAACCAACCAGTCGCTTTTGTCTACTAGAACTAATGAAATAATGAAGGTTCTAACTATTTTGTCAGTTATTGTTTATCCTTTTACCTTGATTTCTGATATTTTAAGTATGAATGGTCAGTACTTGCGTTGGTCAGCCCCGCCGGAAACCTTTTGGCCTATTTTTATTGCTATGGTTTCGGGCGCCGTTTTAATCTTTTCCGTTTTTAAACACAAAAAGTGGATTTGAGTCTACTGCCTAGCACTTTCGCTTTAATAAAGACAACCCTCGGAAGGGTTTTTTAGTTCCGCAATTATTTATAGTAAACCTTGGTGAACCTTAAATCTATGTACTGGAGCCCTTGTCTTTTATTAATTGGGAGTTCTTGGTCAAGCAAAGCCTTAAGTTTCATTAGGGAAATATCCAGATTGCTGTCTAAATCAAAATATATCTCCCAGCCCTCCTTGGTATCAGCCACTAAAAAACTAGTATCGTCAGCAATAAAGCTTTCAAGAGGTATCTGCAGGTCCTCTTTAAGGTTTTGGTTTATTCTGATAACCTGCCTGATGTCTTCAGCTGAATAAACTTTTTTTCCTAAGTCATCACTTGAATTGTTGATTTTGGAAATAATTAGCGGCAGCTCGGTGCCGTATTGTTCTTTGGTAGCCGTTTGAAATATAATGCCTTCGTCATCAACCAAAGAGCATTTTTCTTGAGTTTCATCGCACCATAAGGCAACGGGTGTCCTTGGCTCTATAATGGCCTCAAGCGACATTTTCGGTAATTGTATTTTGAGGCTTGCCGTTCTAATTTGCGGGTATTTATCCAATATTTCTTGGACGATTGCTCCTTGAGCTATCAAGGGCCATGAGTCTCGGGGTAAAAACGACCAATGATCCTCCGCTAGATGTGCTTTAATAATATCAATTAAATCCTGATCGGCAATTTGGGTTTTGTTGCTGATACCAATATTTTTGATTTTGAAGACGCCTGAAAAACCGAAAAGATAAATCAATCCTCCTAGTATGATCAGAAAAATAAACAAAAACAGCAAGAGCTTAATCTTTCCTCGTGATTTTTTCTTGCGTAGCGATTTTCTAGTTATTTCTTTGGGCAATTTCTGCATAATTACTGGGCTACGACTTTTTGAATTTTAGTTTTTTAGAGTTAATACTGTTTAAAACGCTGGACTGGAAACTATAGTTGAAATTTTGTTTTTGGCTATGTCTTTCTCCGGCGAAGCTCACCAGCTTTTTCAATAATTCAGGAAACTCCATTCCGCTTTCTTTCCAAAGGTGGTGATATAAAGTACCTGGCAAAGGATTAACTTCATTGGCAAAGAATTCATTATTGGCTTTGTTCAGCAAGAAGTCCACTCTGGCAATACCTGAACACCCTAAGGCTTTGTAAACTTCTTTAGCCGCTTCTTGGATTTTATTAGTCAGATTTTGATTGATTCTAGCTGGTATAATTACGCTGCTTTGGGATTTGCCAAACTGTCCCCCGCCTTCTTTTAAGTATTTCTCTTCAAAATCAAATAAGTCTGCTTTAAAAACCGATTCTTGTAAAAGTGAGGCTTGTAACTTTTCGTTTCCAATAATACAACAAGTAACATCCATTAAATTAGCAACCTCCTCTTCTATCAAAACTTTATTATCGTAGTAGAAAGCCACCTCTATTTTATTCTCTAATTCTTTA
This sequence comes from Minisyncoccota bacterium, assembly GCA_028712605.1. Classification (GTDB taxonomy): domain Bacteria; phylum Patescibacteriota; class Minisyncoccia; order Minisyncoccales; family CG1-02-41-26; genus JAPLWD01. Next base: position 3,387 of record JAQTPV010000036.1, read on the forward strand.
ATGTCCTTATCTTTAACCTTGGCAATGCCAATGGAGGAACCAAGATGCACTGGTTTTACGAAAACGGGCCAGCTTAACTCCCCCTTGATTTTGTTCAAAATAGCTTCCTTATTCTCCTCCCACTCTTTTTTATAGAAGTAAATAAATTTAGTGGTTGGTATGTTATGTATTTGGCACATTTGTTTAGTTAGGGCCTTGTCCATAGCGATGGCTGAAGAAGTCACATCGCAACCAACGTAGGGTACGTTTAGCATTTCAAACAAGCCTTGGATTGTCCCATCCTCGCCAAAAGCGCCATGAAAAGCTGGAAAAGCCAAGTCAATAATAATAGTTTTACCGCTCAAGCCCTTCTTTTTGAAAACAATTTTACCAATGGAATTCTCCAGATCTAAATAATATTGCTTGTAGGCGTTTTCTTTCCCGATTTCTCTTTGAGGATCTGTAAAGTTTTCTAATTTGCCTAATTCTTCGTTAATCAGCCAATAGCCTTCGCGGTTAATGTAAACAGGCACCACGCTTAATGCAAGGCCCTTTAACCCAGATATTATTAATTGAGCCGTGATAATGGATATATCATGTTCAGTGCTCCTTGAGCCAAAAAAGACCCCTATTGTTTTATTGTGTTCCATATTTTGTTAATGGGTTATTTACAAATATTGGTCGCCCCAATCGTTTTGAAATAGGATAACATCATTGGGCTTTAAAATGTTACCCAGTTTATTGTGGGCCTCTTGGGCAGTATTAAACCAAACAATTTTAGACTCGTCAAACCCTCCATCCACTAAGCCCTTAGCGATATGGGGAGTAACACTATTTTTGATGAGGATAACCAAATTAGCCACCCCAGCTAATTCTCGGCCGATTATTTTATGTATTTCTTTCATCTTAGGCCCAGTTTCAACTAAGCCGGGGGTTAAAAATATTTTTCGCCTGTGCTGGAAGCGGCTAAGGAGACCAATAGCTTCATGAGCCCCTTTTGGGTTGCCATTGTAGCTGTCGTCAATTACTAATATGCCACCCTGGCTTTTGACGGGCTGCAATCTATGTTCAATAGGTTCAATTTTGTTAATCCCTTTTCTGATTTCTTCTGGCGATAAGCCAAGCGATTGAGCTACAGTAACTGATGCTATTATATCACCTAAAATATATTCGCCCAAAATACGGGTTCTCATCTCACCTAATCCCTCAATGGTAAATGACCAAAAAAGCCCTTCAACGTCAAAGCGCCTTTCTTTGATTTGAAGGTTAGCTAAAGGATTGTTGAGATAACTGTAAAAAGACACATTTTTGTTGTTGACGTATTTTTGATAATTTTCTCTGATGTGTTGGTCGTCTGCACTTAATATCAGTAAAGCATCCTCTTTGGAGCCCTCAACTATTTCAAATATGGTGGCGATAGAATTTTCTATATTTTTCAATCTTTCTAAGTGAGCCTCGTTAATGCCACATAAAATGGCTATATCTGGTGGGGTAATTGAGCAAAGGTTCTTAATGTCTCCCCGATAGTGTTCCCCCATTTCAATTATTAAGACCTCGGGCTTTTCTTGGCAGCTTTTGATTAGCCACTGCGCTATGCCTACTGGGGTGTTAACACTTTTGGGTGTGGCTTGCGCCTTGAGCTTGGCTGACAAAATTGAAGTCAAAACATTTTTCATTGTGGTTTTGCCATAGCTGCCGGCAATTCCAATGATTTTAACGTTGCTAGATTTAACGATGTTTTTGGCCTTGGAAATAATAACCCGCTTAACCAGAAACTCTAGGGGCCGCAGTAGGATTAAAGAAAAAGTATACAAAATTGGTAAGACTAAAGGGCCAACCACTAACCAGGCCAGGGCGAAGTAGACGCCAGACTCAAGTGCCAATAAAACAAAGGCCAGTCCATAAACCAAAAGAGTCAAAGCAAAAATCAGCCTGGCTTTTAACGTCCAAACTAAAACATTTCGTAGGGGCTGCTTGGGCATAAAATATCCTTTTTTAAGCAAAAGCCGCCAGTATCTTGGAATTTCATATTCTTCCAGCTGAAGCAAATATAGTTGATACTTGATTATTGATATTATCCCCATAATTACTTGATAAACCTTATCAACTCATCGCAGAATTCCTTTGGTTTGTCTAAGAAGCAAGAATGGCCAGCATTTTCAAAAACCACCAATTGAGAGTTTTTAATTTTTGCTTTCATTATCTTAGCGTCTCCGAGAGGCGTTGTTTTGTCATTTTCTCCCCAAATAATTAAGGTTGGCTGGCTAACTTTAGGGAGATAACCGCTTAAATCCTCATTGATAACTTTTAAAAATGTTTCTTTTAGATTGGGGGTGGCCGTATAATCTTCAGCACCGATTTTTTGATATATCTTTTCTCTCAATCCCTTCATGAATTTTGGTCTAAATAAGGGCTTAACCATTTTAGCTAAAAATTTCAATCCCCCACTCTTTTTATTAGTCATTAAACCAGCGCTGTCAACTAAAATGAGTTTTTCCACTAATTCTGGTTTTTGAGCTGCCAATTTTGTGGCAATCCTGCCGCCAAAGGAATGGCCGATTAAAATCACTTTTCCTAAGTCCAGCTTTTCAATGAAACCGGAAATTAGATTGGTATAGTCTTGAACATGAAAAGGCGTTTTTGGCAAGGTGGACCCGCCAAACCCTGGTAAGTCTAGTAGATATATAGCAAAATCCCTGGATTCACTTAGTCTTGCCGCTACGTCTCTCCAGACAAGTCCTTGGGCCCTCCACCCATGCAAAAACACCAGCGGCTGTCCTCTGCCCTCGTTAAAGGCATAATAGTTTATTAATTGGTTGTTTATAATGATACTGTTTTTCATGTTATAGTGGTTTTAGTTTAAAGATGGCTAGGGAGGAATTAAAATGCCAACTTTAGGAGTTTATTTTTCAGAGTCAAAACCGACAGGACCTCTTTTCTGGAATGGTCAGCCCTTGGAAGAACCTCTAGGCACTATCTTAACTATATTTGCTGGATTAAAAGACCAGTGCATCAAGTTGGTTCAGGGTATCGGCAACATTTCAAGGGTTATTCTTCAGGTTAAGCCAGAATGTGAATGCTTGTTGGTTGACGGCATTGAAATTGTTAGGGATAATGGTTCAATTAAGAGCCTGACCGACGAAGAATTCGCATCTGTTTTTCCAGTAACCCCTATTGAATTAACCAAGTTCTTAGCCGCTTGAATGAGCTCTATTTTTAGAAAGGCCATCTAAGGCTGTGGCATCCTGCGTGCAGGGTGCCTTTATTTTACACCACCTCTTTGAGATAGCATTGTTCACCCCAAGTAGAGTAGAGCCTGCGGTTCACTACGGGACTTCGGACTGTTTTTTATTTATACCACTTCTTTTAAATAACACTCCTCACAGTAAACAATCTCAGGTCTATCAGGAGAATAAGAGGTTTCAAAAGTATTGGGGCAGGGGTCAGAGCCATGATTGTGAGAGGTAGTATTGGTATAGACTCCATTCTGTGATTTCTCTCCAACACATTGACACTGTCTCTTCCAGAGTTTGAGAGGGTTACGTTGTTTAAGACGTTGATAATGTCTACAGTTAGGACAGAGTCTGGGTAAGGGGAGGTTCATCTTTCTATAGAATTGTAACTCTTGGGGGATTATTCTGAAAGCAGTGGTACATTGTTCGTTGCAGTCTCCCCTGCCTGCCGGCAGGC
>JAQTPV010000037.1 GCA_028712605.1 Minisyncoccota bacterium
TCTGGATGAGAAAATCTTAGAGTATGTCGCAGCTAACATTCAGAGGAATATCCGAGAAATGGAGGGGGCCCTAAATCGCCTTTTGGTTTTCCAAAAACTCAATCAAAAGACACCCGACCTAATTACCGTCAAAAAACTCCTGCATAACCTTATTATGACACCCAAAAAAGCTACTAGCCCCAAGAGAATCTTGGAGGTGGTAGCCGCCTTTTATGATTTAGACCCCAATGAACTCTTATCTTTAACTAGAAGGAAAGAAATCGTTCGGCCCCGACAAATTACCATGTTTTTGCTGCGGCAGGAGCTAAAAGAGTCTTATCCTTCTATTGGGCGCAAGTTTAGGGGCAAAGACCACACCACGGCAATTTATGCTTATGAAAAAATTGCGCGCCAGATTGAAGAGGACGACTCCCTAATGACCGAGATAAACCTAATCAAGCAACGCCTATATTCAGAAGCTTAATATTTTCCCCCTTAATAAATATAATTATGGTCTAATATTGTGGAAAAGGTGAGTATAAGCCAGCATAAGGGTGTTAATAAAAAAAATTTATAGTTTAAGGCCGCTCGCTTCTTAACACCTTTCCCGAGCTTTTCCACACCCCTTTACACAGGTTTAAAAATCAAAAATCCAACCCCTACTTCTCTTAATTAAGTTTTCCACTGTTTTGATAAAATTAATAATAACAATAATAAATAAAAATAAATTAATAGTTAATAAACTAAAATGAAGGTAGAAATTTTTCGTGAAGAATTTAAAAGAGCCCTAGGTATTTGTGAAAGGATAACAAGAAGGGCCTTGGGCTTACCGATTTTGCAAAACATTTTAATTAAGGCCGAAGGGGGTTTTTTAGAGCTTACCACCACCAACCTAGAAACCACCATTAAGTATTGGGTTTTAGCTAAGGTGAAGCAGGGAGGTGAGACAACGGCTTCAGCTAGTTTTCTGGCTAATTTGGTGAATTTGGCTCAAGTGGAAAAAATAGATCTTTTAGAGGAAAACAACCAATTAGTTTTATTATCTGAAAATCAAGAAAGTCAAATCCCTACTCAAAGCAGCCAAGACTTTCCCCTTATCCCCAAAATTGATACTACGGATGCCTGGCAGGTTGGTATTGAGGACTTGGTGGCTGGGTTGGGACAGGTGGTGGAAATCCCAGCTATTTCTCAATTGCGGCCGGAGATTACAGGCGTCTTCTTTTCTTTTAAAAAGAATAAACTTCAAATAGTTGGTACGGATAGCTTTCGCTTAGCAGAAAAGACTATAACCCTACGGGGTGTTGGTAAAAAAGAGGGGAGTTTTATTGTACCGCAAACAACAGCTCGAGAATTATTAAATATTTTAGGACCAGAGCAAGGGGTGATGAGTGTGTATTTTACCCCTAACCAAGTTTTATTTGAGATATCAAGAGAAGAAACGGCCCATCCTAAGATTAGAATTTTTTCGCGTCTTATAGAGGGTGACTACCCTCCTTATCAAGAGATTATTCCTAAAGCCTCAAGTACTCAAATTAGGTTAGAGAGAGAAGTCTTTATGAACCAAATTAAACAGGCCGGGTTATTTAGCGGGAAAATTGCTGAGGTCAAGCTGAAAACCTTAATAAAGGATGGTAAATTAAGAATATTTTCTCAAAGCACTGAAGCCGGCCGCAATGAGTCTTTTATAAACTGTCAGATTATTGGGGCTGATTTAGAAATTGCCTTTAATTACCGTTTTTTATTAGGAGGACTTTCTAGTATTAAGGGTTCAGAGGTGATGATTGAGTGCGGGGGGCCAGACAAACCGGGCCTAATTAAGCCCGTTGGGGATGCAAATTTCCTATATGTGTTAATGCCCTTGCAGGCCTCTTAGAACCCCGGACGGTTCAATAAGCAACAACGGGCTGGCTATTTATAGCCAGCCCGTTAGTTTTAATAACCAACCCCGCCTATAGCTCACCGGTCCAGCTTCTTACGGCCCATTCCCAGTTGGTGAATTGCGGATCATCCTGCGAGTTGCCTTCACTCTGGGGATTATTTTTGTTTAAATAATAAAGGATAGAGTGGTTGGCTGGGCCTGCTGTCCCGTTAAGCATCGGCTTGTCTGGTGGCGGGTCGTCTTGCGGTTTGGGGAAGTCTTCTTTTGGGAATTGCGGCAATACTGTTTCCATGAAAGTCTTCCACATGGGTCCTGAAGCCACGGCGCCACCTTGGGTCATGGGCGAGTTGTCATTATTGCCCACCCAGGTACCAGTTACCAAATTGGTCGTGTAGCCCATGCACCAAGCATCTCTAGTGTCTTGTGTGGTGCCTGTTTTAGCCGCGGCCTTGTAGTCTGGCAGATAAAGCGAGGAATTGGCTCCAAACATTGGGGCCCTGGCATTATTATCTGATAAAACATCGTTTATTTGGCGGGCCACCTGGGCCGGCAGCACCCTGAATTTAGTTGGCGCTGTTTTTTCAATTAGGTTGCCCTTGCTGTCTCGGATTTCCGAGATAAAGACTAAATTATTTTTAATGCCGTCATTAGCAAAAACGCTGTAGGCCGCAGCCATTTCTAAAAGCTTAACTTCGCCTCCACCCAACACCAACGATAAGCCATAACGGTTCTCATTTGTTAAGGTAGTAATACCAAGGTCTTTGGCTAAATCTAAAACTCTTTTTAGGCCTGCCAAATAAAGCACTTTAACAGCCGGTATGTTTCTGGATTGAGCGAGGGCGTTGCGTAGGCTGATTAGGCCATGATATCCTCCGTCATAATTTCTGGGGCTGTAGCAGCTTAAGCCATATTTATCTTTAGTTTGTAAGGCATTGGGAGAGCAGTTAACGTTAAATTCTGTGGACACATCCCAAACCGTTGTTTGGGGCGAATAACCAGCCCAAAAAGCCTGGGCATAAGCGAATGGTTTAAAAGACGAGCCGGGTTGCCGTGGGCTTGTGGCCACATTCATTTCCGGATCAAACTTGCAAGTCAGGCCGGGCTTACAGCCCGTGGGCGAGGAGGTTCCAAAAAAATCCTTAGAGCCCACCATAGCCAAGACCTCGCCGCTTTTGGGGTTCATTGCCACTAAGGCAGCGTTATTGGCTCCATATTTTTTAACAACCTCCATTTTGCTGGTAATTATTTTTTCGGCCGTTTCTTGCATGGGCAGGTCTAGGGTGGTTTTGATTTGCCACCCCGCTTTAGGCAAAAAGGCGGCGCCGTATTTTTTTTCTAAATAGTCTTTTACAAACATGACGAAATGGGGGGCCTTAATTTGGGTTACGTTGTTGCTGAATTCTATTTTTTCAGCTTGAGCCTGCTGTAATTGTTCTTGGGAGATAGCGCCTCTTTCTTTCATTAAATCCAAAACTAGGTTTTTCCTGGCCATTAATTCGTCTTGGTGCGATCCATAGGGCCAGTAGTAACTTGGCGATTGAATCATGGCGGCTATGATGGCCGATTGGGCGATTGATAATTCAGACACCGACTTATTGAAAAAGGTCCGGGAGGCAGCCTCTACCCCATACAGATTGCCGCCCAAAGGGATAATATTTAAGTACCATTCAAATATTTGATTCTTGCCGTAGCGCCTTTCTAATTCTAAGGTTAAAATTATTTCTTGGGTCTTGCGTTTGATATCTTTTTTTTGGGTTAAAAAGTAACTGCGAATTAATTGCTGTGAGATAGTAGACGCCCCTTGGGCCGCTTTTCTAATTTTTAAATCATATACTATAGCTCGAGCGATGGCTCTAAAATCAATGCCCTTGTGCTCATAAAAATTACGATCCTCAATTGCCAACACCGCCTGCTTTAAGGAATCGGGTATCTTGTCAAAGGCCACGGTAGTCCTTTTTTCGTTTCCGGCAATCTCGTAAAGCAATTCTCCTCCTCTTGCATAAATTTTGGTTGACTCTGCGATTAGCCCCTCGCCAAATTTTTCGGGACGAGGCAGGTCTTTCGTGAACCAAACAAACACACTTAACGACAGAGCAACGGCAACTAAAAGGCCAATGATTAAAAACTGCATTGCGATTTTGGTTGTACGCCAAAACCGACCGACAGCCCTTTTAGTGGCGCCGCCTTTTTTCATTACCTGAACGCGCTTAACTTTTTTAGGCATTTTTTTATCTTATCAGGTTTTCAGCAGAATTCAAAACTGTCCCAAATATCATTCAGGACAGTTTTGTAAAGTTCTATTTTAAAATTATTCTTCTGTGTCACTTTCCAAATCGTCTTCTTCGGGTTCGTCTTCCCAGCCCGCATCATCGGCCTCTTCCTCTTCTGGAATCTCTTCGTCAATATCGTCGCTGAAATCATCAGCTAAACCATTGATTAAAATTTGATCTTCGAAGTTCATTTTATTGTCCCTGCTCTGGCTTAAGTTCCATCAATTGCCTCAGCGGAATTGTGCTGAATAGTGGTCGTCAATTCGACTAGCAGGGCTTTATTTGCTGGCGACCTTTTTAATATCATAACAGCATTGTACTGTTTCAAAATTTATTGTCAACCCCATTAGAAACTGTGGATAAAAAATTTATTAAAAAATAGCTTTTATTCACAAGTTGCGCTAATTTCTGCCCGCTTCGTCTTACAAATTGTCCTGCGTGCGCAACCGAAAGTGGCCTCAAGCGAGATCAGTCCCGCAAAACAATATTTAATTTTTATAGAAATATGAACAACAAATAGCAATAGCCAAAGCGTCGGCTGCGTCGTCTGGCTTCGGCACCCTCTCCAGACACAGGATTTCTTTAACCATTTTTTGCACTTGCTTTTTTTCAGCTCGGCCGTAACCACAAATGCCGGTCTTTACTTCCAGCGGGGTGAATTGGACTAAGGCTATTTTCTTTTGAGCTGCAGCCAAGAGAATAACCCCCCTAGCCTCACTAACTGGCAGAGCCGTCTTGAGGTTTTTAAAGAAAAAAAGTTTTTCTACGGCTAAAACATCGGGTTTAAATTTTTGGATAACCCTGTTTAGTTCCAGGTAAAGTTTTTTTAAGCGTTGGTGGGTGGCTTCTTTAGGCGTGGTAGCGATGATGCCATGATTGATGTACTCAATCTGTTGTTTATTTTTTTTAATGACCCCAAAACCAGTAGTGGCTGTTCCCGGGTCAATGCCTAGGATAATCATTAATTTTTTAAATTAGAGTAAATATTCTGGACGGCCTCGTTTTCGTCCAATTCCTCAAACATTTTTCGACAAGCGTTTAGTTCATTTTCAGGGACAATAATTTCCTCTTTAGCTATCCAGCCCAGATTGGCTGTTTCCCATTCTAAGTTTTGCTCCCGTAGCCCCTTTTTCATCCCTTCTAATTTTTCTGGTTCGCACAGAATTTCTAAATAACTTTCCCCTTCTTCTTCGTACCAATTTAAATCCAGGGCCCCAGCTTCAATAGCCTTTAATTCCAATTCCTCTTTTTTTGAGGCATATTTGGAGGGCAAGGCGAGGATACCTCTTTTTTCAAAAAGCCATCTAACGGATCCTTCATTAGCCATCTTGCCATTATATTTGTTTAAAATTTGTTTCACCTCTGCAAGGGCCCTATTTTTGTTATCGGTGATGCCTTCCACAATCAAAGCGATGCCGCCTGGCCCAAAAGCCTCGTAACTTATTTCTTCCAACACCTGACCGTCTAAGAGCTCGCCAGTACCCTTTTTGATGGCCTTTTCAATGTTGTCTTTGGGCATATTAGCTTCCCTGGCCTCATCAATAGCTTGTTTGAGCTTGGGGTTCATGTCTGGGTTGGGCCCTTCTTTAGCGGCGACAGAGATGAGACGAGATAGCTTAGAAAAAACCTTGCCTCGTTGCACGTCAGCTGCTCCCTTTTTATGTTTGATGCCTGCCCAATGGCTATGTCCTGACATAATGAATGATTTTTAGTTTGCCCGGTGGTCGTTAGGCGCTAATTAAGCACGAGTGCATTGTAATCAAAAACTGCCTAAAAATCAACCAATCAAGTCGTGCGCCGTTCTTTTTTTGATAATTAGAACGGTGGCGGTAGAGGCGGCGGCTACCAAGAGGCCGAGTATAAAATTTAAGGTCGGCCTTGGGTTGGGGGTGGCCGTTTTGTTTTGGTTGGCCCAAGCGTTGTCTTGGCCCTGGGATATGTTGGCTGTCAGCGGTGGCTTTTTGGCGCTGTTTTGGGGGGAGTCTTCTTGGGGAGTTATCTTTTTGGCTATATTTGGTTTGCCAGGGGTTAGAGCCAAGCTCCATTGCCATCCATCTTCTGTTTTATTCCAAGATTGATTATCGGGAGCCTTGGGGTAATTCGTTCTATCAACCACCTCACCCTGTGGGTTTAAAAGCTCTAGGCCATCGCCAGCGTTTTGTAGGCTAATTTGAGTTTGAGGCCGCATTAGAACTAAGAATCCATAGGCAGGCATAATGGCATCTTTAGGAAAAACATACGTTCTAATTGACCCAACGTTGTCTTTTATCTTCCAGTCCGCCAGATTGACCTCAAAGCCATTGGCGTTATATGTTTCTATCCATTCATTCTCTGTGTCTGGGCCATCGGGGTTGGGCAACACCTCATTAATGAAAATATTCTTTATTTCCCCAGTGGTTACTATGGGCTGGCTGGCCCCAACAGTTGAAGTGGTGGGTAATTTTAACTTTGTCGCTAGGGTTTCAATTGCGCAATCGTTGATGGCCCTTGGTGTGCCGCCTGGGTTTTGGCTATTGCACCAAGTCTGGCCCAGTCGGGACATTGTCTGTTTGGTTTTGTTGTCGCCAGCTGGCCATTGGGTCAGGCAATCAACCTCATCAATAATTTCATTCTGGCCATCTAGTAATTGTAATTTTTCACCATTATTGTTTAGGGCACCCTGATAGGCTAGGTCGGTTTTGATGTTGGGTGCGCCACCATCAGCGCTTCTTTCTAAAAGAAAAAACCCTTGGCCAGGGACTATCCCCTGCAAATCAATTTTGATTTTTTCGTCAGTAGTTTTTAAGACCCAGTCATTTATAGTAATGGGTCGTTGGGAGTCATTGTATAGCTCTAGATCGGAAGAGCACACGTCTG
>JAQTPV010000038.1 GCA_028712605.1 Minisyncoccota bacterium
CCCGGTAGTGGTTCTGCCCCGAGGCCATCCTTAAAACTTTACCGTTTTTGGTTAATTTAAATCTTTTGATTAATGCTTTTCTTGGTTTCATATCCCGTAGAGCCCAGCAGAACAGCGAAGCTGTCTGCTGGATTAGTCCCATAGAGAGCTTCGCTCTTCTATGGGGGAATTTTATTGATTTTTTATTTACCCCGTAGATTTAGCAATTATTTTGAAATAGCTGCCGAAATTCTCCTACGGGACATATTTTAATATTTTTTACGAAATTTTAGCGATAATCATTGTTATACCCCGAGCTTCCATTTTTAATTCGCGTTCAATTTTAATCGGCACTAAAGCGTTTAAGATATCCCAGAATATTTTCATCCTTTGCTTGGGGAAGTCCCCCATATACTTTTCCCGGCCCCTCAACACCATTTCTATCCTGATCTTGTAACCCTTCTTTAAGAATTTTTCAGCAGCCTTAGCCCTCGTTTCCATATCGTGCTTTGATATCTTGAAGCTCAACCGGATGTTTTTCATCTCTCCAGCGTGCTGAACAGTTTTGGATTTCCTTTCCTTTTTTTCTAGCTGGTATACGTATTTGCCATAGTCCATTATTTTGCAAACCGGCGGGTCAACTTTTTCAGTTACTTGAATTAAATCAAGGTCTACTGCTTTGGCCTTAGCCTTGGCTTCTTCAAAGTCAACAACGCCAAGTTGCTCGCCTTTTTCATCAATCAGCCGAACTTTCGGGGCTCTAATATATTGATTGTAAATTAGTCTTTTTTGCAAGTTATGGCTATTTTATATGTGGAGATGAGGATATCGAAATCCTGTCCAAGAAGTGCCTTAGTAACAAAGATACAAGCTTATCCCGTTTTTGTTTTAAAATTGAAAAGTAGAGAACGAGCAAAATCTTTTCAATCCGAGCCCTAAATTTTCAATAATCCTTTGGGGCCGAAGAACTATCTAGCTCAATAATATAACACCTCTAATTAGCTATTGAGCATCGCCAGTAGAGATGCCAAGCGCTTATAAATAAGTGCTTGGGACCAGCTTAGCTATTAAGCATAGACATAAGCAGGCTGCGCGTATTTGTATACGTTAGCATTTGTTGTTTCCAAAAGTTTAACGAGGTTTTGGCACTCGGCTTGTTTGCTAAAAGACAATCTTCCTGTCAAAGCCTTTCATCCCCGTAGATGGTTTAATGCTTTAAAACTCGTTGGATTTCTCTGTCGGCCTCTCTTCTTTTTATCACCTCTCTTTTGTCAATTTCCCTTTTACCCTTTACCACTGCAAATTCCAACTTAATTTTATTATGCTCATCATTATATACTGAAAGGGGCACCATAGTCAAGCCTTTTTGGGCCGCAAAGCCCAGCAGGTGCCTGATTTCTTTTTTCTTGAGTAATATCTTTCTGGTGCGCTGCGGATTATATTCTTCCCTTAGATTGTTCGGCTGGTAGGGAGGTATGCTGGCTCCCAGCAAGAAAATTTCACCTTCTTTAACTACCACAAAAGAGGCCCTAAGGTTCATTCTACCTTGCCTAATTGACTTAACTTCTTGCCCCTTTAATACTAAGCCCGCTTGGAGTTTTTCCAAAACTTGGTAGTTAAACAGGGCCTTTTTGTTTTCCGCCAGCACCTTTGTAGCCGCCATACACTTTAATTTTAGCAGAAAATACGATAAGATAAAGAATATATGGAAAAAGAGATAGAAGAAATACGAAATTTAATTCAAAAAGCTTTCGTTGGGGCCGGTCTTGAGGGACGCGGTTTGAAAATTGATATTAAGAAACCAGTGAAAGAAGAATTCGGAGATTTTTCAGCTATAATTTCAGGCGATAAAATAACTGAGGGGGGTATGAATTTTGAGATTGCTATTACTAAGGGCAAAAAACCAGTGGAGAAAATAGCAAATAATATCCCAATATCTGAAGTTTTTAATTTTGAATTTAAACCCCCTCGTTATATTAATTTTTTTTATAACAGAATGAGCGGAAACAAAAAATCGGAGGCTTTACTTGAAAATTTAAAAAGAATTTTAAAGGAAAAAGAAAAATATGGCTCAAGTAAGATGGGACATGGTAGGACAGTAGTAATTGATTATTCTAGTCCTAATATAGCCAAGTCTTTCGGCATAGGACATTTGCGGTCAACCATAATAGGGCAAGCCCTTTACAATATCTATAAGTTTTTAGGGTATAAGGTTATTGGAGACAACCACTTGGGAGATTGGGGTACTCAATTTGGAAAACTTATATACCAAATAAAAACTAAAAATTTAAATATAAATAAATTAACCATTGATGAACTTGAGAAAATTTATATTGAATTTCATCAATTGGCTGAAGATAACCCTGAACTAAAAGATGAGGCGAGGAAGTGGTTTAAAAAGTTGGAGGATGGTGATAGCGAAGTAAAAAAAATATGGAAGGCTTGCAGAGACCTTTCTTTAAAGGAGTTTGATAGAATTTATGATTTGCTTGGTATTAAAATTGATAAAACATTTGGAGAAAGTTTCTACAATGATAAAATGCAGGAAATTTTTAAAGAAATGAAGGGGAGGAATTTAACTAGGCAAAGTGAGGGGGCCTGGATTGTTGAATTCCCCAACGATGATCCTCCAAGTTTGGTTTTAGTGAAATCCGACGGAACCACCACTTATTTTTTGCGGGATTTGGCTACAATAAAACACAGACTAGAGGAATGGAAGCCGCATGCTATCATTTATGAGGTGGGCGTTGACCAACAGCTTTATTTTAAACAGTTATTTTATACAGCCCGAGAGCTTTGGCCTGATAAAATATTCAAAGATGAGAAATCTGCAAAGGGAATAGATCTCAGGAAAGACTCCAGAGTTAGGCTTGTTTATGTGGGGCACGGGCTAATGAGGAGTAGGGAGGGTAAGTTTTCAACCAGAAAGGGGACCACAATTCATTTAGAAGACGTTTTAAATGAGGCGATAGAAAAGGCAAAAGAAATAATTAACGCTTCAGAAACAAGCAAGGTTATTACAGAAGAAGAAAAACAAATTCTTGCAAAACAAGTTGGCATAGGAGCCGTTAAGTATAATGACCTTCGTCAGCATTTTAGAAGGGATGTGATTTTTGATTGGGGCAAGGTTATCAATTTAAAAGGTAATTCTGGTCCATACTTGCAGTATGTTTTTACGAGATGCAATAGTATTTTAGGGAAAGCAAGGGAAAGGCTAAAGGTTAACGAAAAAAGTAAATTGAGTGAAGTAGAAGAAAGGATTTTGGAGCGTTTGAATTCATTTCAGAAAGAAATAGAACAAAAACGTTTTGATGAATATCCTGAAGACAAAGAACGCGGGGGCAATACTTATGCTCCAAACATAATTTGCAATTATTTATTTGAGTTATCTCAAGAATTTAATAACTTTTACGATAAATATCCAATTTTAAAAGCTGATACAAAAGAACAAAAAGAATTTCGTTTAGCTTTAACCTTTGCGGTTGGCCAAGTCATCAAAAATGGCCTAACGCTTTTGGGCATAGAATCCCCAGAACGGATGTAATGTGAGTTATATTATGACTGACTTAATTTATTATCAGAATCAATATCAAAAGGAGGCGGAGGCAAAAGTAATGCAAATTGAGGGAAGTAAGATTTTGCTTGATAAAACGATTTTTATTCCAGCCAGCAACACCGAGCCGAGTGATGCGGGTACTATTAATGGTTTAGTCATAGAGAACTCTTACAAAGATGGCGACAACATCTGGCACATAGTTTCTGGTGAAATCAATTTTCAAATTGGCGATATGGTGAGATTAGAATTAGATTGGGGAAAAAGACTATTGTCAATGAGGTTGCATTCGGCCTTACATTTATTAGCTGGGCCATTTGAGCAAGATTTTGGGCAAAGGGCGGTGGCTGGGGCGATTAAGGGCGATAAAGCCCATTTAGTTTTTAAAGATAAGGTTGATGATGAAATTATTAATCAAGCTATTGAGCAAGTGAGCAGAGATATTGAAAGCGGATTAGAGGTAAAAAGTTATTGGGATGAAAAGAGGGCTGGTTTTAGGTGGACACAGGTTGGTGACTATCCAGCCATCCCCGACGGCGGCTTACACGTTAAGAGCACTAAGGAAATTGGTAAGATTATTTTGGTTTCTCGGGGTCTAGACCAGGGTAGACAAAAAGTAGAAATTGCCATAGCGTAATATTATGATTTTAGGGCACTTAGCTTTTTCATATATATTAACGCAGGTGACCAGGTTGTTTGGCTGGGAGTTGTCCGGTAGCGAGATTGCTTTGGTAATGATAGCCGGCAGTCTAATTGACCTTGACTTATTCGTTACCTTTTTTATTAAGAAAGGAATATCACATCGTAATTTCATCACCCATACGCCGCTTGGTGTTTTTTTAATCTGGCTGATTTTTATGGTTTCCTTGGGTCAGTATTTTTCATTTGAGGCTGATATTTTAGTTTTAATGGCTTTATTGGGGCATTTAGTGATGGACGATTCCGGGTATTGGCTTTGCCGTTTGGGTTTGCAGCATATTGATAATTGCTCTCGGATCAGTTGGTTGTATCCGTTTAAAAGATATAATAATATAGGTCTTATGAAGCGGTTGGGGGATGTTGGGGGATTTTTTAGTGATAAATATCTGAAAGTTGCTAAGGCGAGTAATATTTTGGAAGTTTTGTTAATAATAATTGCCTTTAGCCTTTTTACTTATGGCCGATAATTTTTCAGAAGCTGCCTCTTCAGCAGGCAGGAATGAGCATAAAATTTTAGAGTTTTGGAAGGAAAAGAAAATTCTGGAGAAGTTAAAAGAGAAAAATAAAGGTAAAAAGCCCTGGAGCTTTTTGGATGGTCCAATCACGGCTAATAATCCCATGGGGGTGCACCATGCTTGGGGCAGAACCTTAAAAGACTTATTTCAAAGGTACAAAGCGATGCAGGGATATAGTCAACGGCTGCAAAACGGTTTTGATTGCCAAGGGCTTTGGCTGGAAGTGGAGGTAGAGAAAGAAATGGGTTTTAAAAATAAAAAAGATATTGAGCAATACGGCATTGAAAGATTTGTGAATAAATGCAAAGAGCGGGCGCATAAGTTTTCCAAAATCCAAACCCAGCAGTCAATCAGATTGGGAATGTTAAGAGACTGGGGTAACTGGCAAACAGAGTTTGACGAACAGGGCGAATGGATTAAGCAAAGCCATTCTTACTATACGATGTCGCCTGAAAATAATTACGCTATTTGGCATTTTTTGAAAAAATGCCATGAGAAAAAGTATTTATATAAGGGCCATGATGTCGTGCCGTGGTGCCCAAGGTGCGGTACTGCAATTTCACAGCATGAAATTTTAACAGAAGAGTATAAAGAAATAACGCATAAGGCTGTTTATGTTAAGTTTCCAGTTGTTGGGCAGCCCAATACTTATTTATTGGCGTGGACTACTACCCCGTGGACCTTACCGGCGAATGTCGCTTTAGCTGTTAATTCTGATTTTGAATACGCTAAATTACAATTAGAGGACGAAATTTTGATTCTGTTGAAAGAAAAAGCAAGCCTTATTGAACAAGGGAAAGTCATTGAAGTGTTTAAGGGGAATAAAATGCAGGGTTGGGAGTATCAAGGGATTTTTGATGACTTGCCTGCCGTAGCCTTAGCGACAGTGGGGTTGCCACACAAGGTTATTTTATGGGCTGAGGTTTCGCAGGAGGAAGGAACTGGGGTTGTTCACTCTGCACCTGGATGCGGGCAAGAGGATTTTGTTTTAAGCAAAGAGCATAAATTGCCTATAATTGATCCTACGAACAATGAAAGTAGGTATGTTGAGGGCTTTGGAGAATTGTCAGGACATTTTGTTGGAGAGGGGTTTGTCCGTGATTGGATTTTCAATAGTTTAAAACAAAAGGGATTAGTTTTTAACATAGAAGATTATAAGCACAGGTACCCAACTTGCTGGAGGTGTAAAAGTGAATTGATTTTTAGGTTGGTTGATGAATGGTATATTTCCATGGACAAGCTAAGAGAGTCGCTGATGAAATCGGTTGAAAAAATAAACTGGATCCCCGGATTTTGCAAGGAAAGAGAGCTTGATTGGTTAAAGAATATGCACGATTGGCTGATTTCTAAAAAAAGATATTGGGGCTTAGCCTTGCCAATTTGGGAATGCGATTGCGGTGGTTTTGAAGTTATAGGATCTTTTCATGAATTAAAGCAAAGGGCGGTTGAGGGATTTGATAAGTTTGACGGGCATTCTCCTCATAAGCCCTGGATTGATGAGGTTAAAATTAAATGCCAAAAATGCGGCAAGGTAATTTCCAGGATACCTGATGTTGGCAATGTTTGGTTGGATGCTGGCATTGTGCCTTTCTCAACTATTAGCGATGACAATCGCAGCGAGAATATCCCTTATTTCCATAATCATAAAAAAGAATGGGAGAAATGGTTTCCGGCAGAACTTGTTTGCGAAGGTTTTCCTGGCCAATTTAAAAATTGGTTTTATGTTTTGCTTGTGATGAGCCAGGTTTTAGAGAATAAGCCTCCGTTTAAAAATTTATTGGGTTTTGCCAATGTGGTTGATGAGAAAGGAGAGGAAATGCACAAGTCAAAAGGCAATGCTATTTGGTTTGATGAGGCAGTTGAAAAAACAGGAGCAGATATTATGAGATGGATGTATGCAACTTCAAACCCAGCTAATAATTTAAGGTTTGGATATAATGTGGCCAAAGAAACAGAAAGAAAGATTTTAACTCTAGCAAACTGCCTTAATTTTTTTGAGACTTATGCAAACAAAGTAAAGGCAGAAATTGAAAGTCAAAATTTACTGGATAGATGGATAGTTTCAAGGTTAAATAATTTAATAAAAGAGGCGACCGAGAGTTTGGAGAGGTTTGATTCAACAAAAGCCAGTCTGGCGATTGAAGACTTTTGGATTAATGATTTAT
>JAQTPV010000039.1 GCA_028712605.1 Minisyncoccota bacterium
TGTCCATCGTCTCGCCAATAACAGGCAAGCCCTCATTAAGCATCTTCCTTGCCTGATTGTTGCCTTTCACCACCTCCCCCAGCGCTTGCTTGAACTCCTCCATATTCGTGTTCAGCTCCGTGGCCGCCCACTTGTAAAGCTCGATTTTTGGCTCGTTGGCAAGTTTGTAATTGTCGAAATCTTCTTTCGTCTGGTTGTAGAGGGTACGGTAGTCAATCTCCTCTGGGGGAATCGGCTGTTCTGGTATGGAAGTATAAATTCGCTTGTCGATTATCCTTTGTCGCATGTCATCGGGCCAAGAAGCGCCGGGGCACTGAGTTGCCTGTAAATCCTTGTGGCCAACCAAATTCCCCCAGTCAAGCAGTTTAGAAAAAGCAGAAGCGTCAAACAAAAGAAAGTGACAAAGTTCGTGAGCGGAAACAATCTGGTCGTCACTCGGCAAGTGCTTGGTAAAGTCGCCAATCATACAGTTATGAACTACTACTGGGGCAAGATAAGTATTATCCTCAGTTTCGATATTATAGACATAACCTTCATAGTTTCTAATCCCAAGCTTTTTTATTGGAACAAAGAAATTATTCTTATTCTCAAAGTATCTCTTCTGTTTTTTATTAGTATAAATAGAAATCGCGTATTGCTTATATTCTTTACCATTTAACCTAGCTTGTCTTTGGCAAAAACTAGGAAGTATACTTAATTTTGAATAAACCATTAACAATCCCCAAGCAACTTTCTCAGAGGCAGTTACAATTGTGGTTTCGTATTTTCTTCTATGTCCATCGCCATCAGTATAAGATTCTAAAAAACTCTTTAATAATTTTCTTGACGAGTTAATTATAAATAAAGGAATTGCTTTATTTCTAGCTCCCCCGCCAAATTCCTTATTGAAAAAGTTATAAATAACACGGGAATCAAATCTTAAAGCAATCGCATTCCCTTTTAATTTATAAATTTTTCCTTCCTTATTAAAAACAGACTTTAATAAGGTATTCACTTTTTCTACCTCAGAGGAAGCCCCATTCAGACTAAAGACTATTCCTTTTTGTTTACTCATTGAGGAGCCTTCAGCTAAATACCATCCGCAAAGCCGAAAAAAATCTTCAGTAAATTTTATAAATCTTGGCAAAAAATATGATTCACCATTTTTATTAACAATATATTTTTCTCCAACCTCATACTTTAATTTGTAAGACTTTTTCCTTTTCCCACCCCGCTTTAAATAGTAGCCATTCTCAATATAATTAGCCAAATCAATATATCCTTTTGAGGCAAAGGATTTTAATTTCGGAAAAACAAGCAAATCATTTTCTTTTAAATCTTTTGCTTTTGTCCATTTTAATTCCCCATTAGCTACCAAGACTGGGTGCTCTGGAGTTAACTCAAATTCAGGTAGGTTCAAAGCCTTAACCTTGACTAACTCTCCACTATAATGCCTTTGAACAGTATTTGTTATCTTTTGATAATTTCCCCTAGAAGAAAGAATTTTATCGCCTATTTTAAGTTTCTCTATATTTTTGGGTTCTGGATTAGCTAAAATATTTGAACCTTTTGGGAAGCAAATGCCGATTACCTGCTCGTTCAAGTTTAGAACATTGGCCCTTGCGGTTCCCAAGTCACCAACATAGTAAACCGTGCCGTCCTTGGTAACAACGAAATGATAGCCAATACCCCCCCAGCCCCTTGCCTTGTGAAGCAAAGCGATATCGTCCGGGGTAGCCTCGTGCTTAGTGACCGAATGGTGAATGACTACATACTTGACCTCGTCGGGCCTTCTCTCCCACGACCAGGTAAAACTGTTCCCCCAAATCGGCATCCGATAGTCAACCCATTTTCCCCTTTTCACTAAGGGAGGAATATGTAAAGGAGTGTCACTCATTAAGCTTTGCTGCCTTTTTAAGGCTCTTTTTGGTCGTGTCGTGCATAGTTTTAGTAACCTGGGGGCTGCTGCTATATGCCCAACGCAACCTTGTCTTTTCCTCTTTGGTCAACTTGTCCCAATTTTTTAAATCGTTAAGCTTCATTTTCTGACAATTAATAAATTCATCCACAAGCTCATTACCCCCCAAAAAATGGGAAGCAGTAAAACCTGCCAAGAGTAAGGCAAAAGAAGACCCTGCTCAATTAAGATAAGGGTATTCGCAAAAACCACAAACCAGCTCGCAACGGTGCCAACGGCCATTAAAAAGAAAGAAAATACAAAAGGAATGGCTTTTGATTTGCAGGTAACGGCCAGTTTCAATAAAGCTACAATGTGAACCCCAACAGCGGTCAAACCGATTAAAGAGGGTAAATAAAAAAGGAGAATGGTTAAGGTCGTGTTATTCATTTTAAATTTGACAGTCGCTTTTTGCTCCCTGCCTTTTTTTTGCTCTCATAGCTAACCATTAATGCTTCTAAACTCTTTAACTGTTCTTGCACTAAGGTCATCTTCTTAATTGCCTCGCTTGACCGCATTTTTAACTGCTCCTTAGCTTCTTCAACCTGTAAGTCTATTATCTCACTAGGAGCAAGACCGTCAACTTCCAAGGGCTCACAATAACCTTTAAAGCTTAAAAAGCAAAGCAATTTTTTTAAAAAAACCATCATTTTCTGCTATTCAAAACTTGAGTAAGAGTATCAACAACATCGTTAACCTTGTTGGTTATTCTTATTGCCTCGTCCTTCCACTCGACAACATCCTGGAACCTTTTCTCCTGCATTTCCGCCATTTTATCACGAAGCTCTGAAATCTTTTTGTCCTTTTGCAAGTATGCCCAGGTAACGAAGACGAGAAGCACGCCAAGGAGCCCTTGTGAGGCAATTTTAGTTACAAGCCCTGTCCAGTCAAATCCTTCCATAAACTTAATGGCCAGCTAAATAATCACTGCAAAGCAACTCAAGTGCTCTTTCATTACTTAGCTCGTTATTTTCTGCTTCCTTTTTAACACTAGCTATTGCCTGCATAATTACTTCATATTGGTCAGCTTGAAGTGTTAGCGATAAAGTTTTTGTTTCGTTTTCTTTGCCAAAATCAACCTCACTATTATTTTTAAAATTATCCCAATCAAAATTAACAAGCTCTTTCATTTCTAAAACTTCTTCCTCAGAAAAAGGCAAAGCTAAATCTTTATAAGAAGAAGCCATCTCCGTTACTAATTTAGCCAATAAAATTTCATTAAACGGAACCTGCTGTTGATACCAAATTGTTAACTCTTTGGCTCTTTGGTCATTCAAATTGCCTTCGTTGTAAATTATTACTTTCTCAAAGTTAAGTTCCTTACAAACTCGCCATCTTTGTTCGCCATCGATAATTTCATAACCTTCCACTCCAGAAATTTCTCTAACCACAATTGGAAGCCTTAACCCGTTTTTCTCAATGCTCTCCTTTACTTTTTTATATTCCTCAGTTTCTTTGTCTTTGGGGTTATAATCGTTTGGCCTTATTAAATCTATGTCAGTAATAAATAATTTGGCTGGGTCAAAAGTTATTTCTGCCATGTTATACCTCTTTCCGACCATAATTTAGTCGCTTGCTTTTCTAATTTTAACATATTTTCAACGGAATCTTTCAACAACTTTCTATGATTGCGTTTTAATGAATACATTTTGTTAATCTCAGAACTATTATAATTCCCAAACCTTACAACCGTTAACCAGCTAGTGCTATCAATACTATAAAAAGGAAAATCAAACATTAAACGCTTGCTAGTAATGGCAAAGCCATGAATTTTTATAGGCCAATAATTTTTAATAACCGAAAAAGCCATTGAAAGAGCTTTATAAATTTTTGTATAAGACTTTAAAGTAATAACACCTCCGAGAGCAATATAATCATAATTTTGACAATAATATTCAAGATAAGAAAGCGGATGCCCTAAATGATATGTAGGAATAATAGTAACGTCTTTACTTGTCATATAATCACAATTTTTCTTAGTTTGTTCTGCGTTTCCTATAACATCTAAACCAGCAAGAACCCAATTTTTAGGCATTTTTTTATAATCGTCAATCATTTGGTCAATATCGACTTTTTTTTTGCCTGTATACACACTAAAAGCCCCGCTGTCCATAAAAATACTATCATAAAGCTCTAACTCCTCCCTTAAAATTTTTGACTCAAGGTAATATGGGTAAGAAATAAGCTTATTTCTGCCACCAAACTCTAAAAGGTATCTACTCCATCCATCACCAGCAAAATAAAGTTTCATTTCTTAAACTTCATTTATGCTTTATACATAATTGAGTCACTTGCTTCTCTAATTGTAACATTTTGTAACATTTTTGCAGCAAGCACCCGTATTAAATACCTCACGTTTAAGCCGTTCGGCTGTTAAAACCACTAATTGCTCCATATAATCCCTCGACTTTTCCAAACATTAGTAACAAACTTTTCCAAATCCAAAATTGACTTAACATTTTTCTTTAGTCTACTATCCCTTGGTAAATGCTTTGATTTAATCCTTTTTAACTTGAAACCTTTTAGTTCATTATGTTCTGCAAATCGTGCCGCAGATTGCCAAGTAGTTGAATCAACAGAATAAAAAGGATACCGCAAAAGCAATTTATAGCTAGTAATAGCAAAACCATGAACTTTAATTTTTGGAACATAATCTCGAATAATCGAATAGCAATTATCAAGCCATCTAATCAACAAACTACTTTGAGAACGGAGTTGTGCTACTCCTCCTAATGCCACATAATTAAAATTGTCGCAGTAAAACTTCAGATATTCAAAAGACTCTCCATAATGAAAAGTTGGAACAACATCAAGCCCTGCTTCTCGCATTTTTAAACAATTTTGCTTTGTTTCTTCGGCATTTCCGATAACATCAAGTCCACACTTTAGTGAAATAAAATCTAACTTTTTATAATCTTCAATCATCTCTTTCAAATCAACCTGAGCCACTCCAGTAAAAACAGAATAAGCACCGCTATCCAAAAAGAGGTTAAAATCTCCCAAAAACTTTTTATTAAAACCTTTTCTTTTGAAATAAGGATAAGCAATTAAAATATACTTTACCCCAAGAACTTTCAATCGTTCAATGTCGGCATCAGCCCCAGCAAAATAAATCTTCATTTCTTTACCACATAAAGCACCTCTTTTGCTATCTGATAAAAAGGGGCGGATAACACGGGAATATAAAAAATACCAGGAATAAAACTCTTGATGGTTTGAAACGGTTGAGCAAACGGACTTTTATCAAGTAAGGTGTCCACATCTCGCTTTCGGCTAACCAAACCAATTCGGTTTAGCACCTTGAAATGTGCTCGTTTAAACTCCGTTTCCAGCTCACTGATTTTCCATTCGTAAATATGAGCTCGATATTGAGTATTATATCCATTTTGGTCTTCTGGAGTATTTGGACAACTAAGAACCATAATACCTCCAGGTTTCAATACTCGATAAGCCTCATGAATACTCTTTTCACCATCCACTTTTTGCATATGCTCAATAGAACTGGTATATACAATAAAATGAAAACTGTTATCCTGGAACGGCATCTTAGCAACATCTCCAGATACCATTTTTACTTTAAAAGGGTAATGTTCTTGAGGATTAATTGGTTTCCCATTACAAATATTTATCTTATCTCCAACCATATTACTTGAGTCAATATCAATTCCAGTATAGCTATTAATGTCTTTGGCATAATACCGAATCATAGGAAGAAGGAGAGAACGACCACAACACATATCCAATACCTCCCACTCTGGTTTCATCATCATTACAATTGAATAATGTTGAATATAGTTCATTACATCCAGGATTGTGAAAAATCCGTCTCGAAATTGATGATAGAAATTCCGCATCTGGTATGTGGTGGCTTTCAATTCCTTTCGGTTCATGCCGTCCTCCACTCGGTAAACAATCTTATCTGCCATCTACCCTCCTAAAAATTCTTAATTAGTAAATACCCAACAAAAATTCCTAAAATTCCTAAAACGCCCTCAAAAGCGGTTGGGGCTGGAATTGGTAATTTTAAAATAGCAAAAATGCCCCCAGTTAAAATTCCAACCAATAGACTTAAAAACAATTGTTTTAACATTTATTTATTAAATATACTTAGCTATTAAGTAACATTAAAAATTCTTCTCTTAACTGAGGAACGCTCCTAAACTTGCCAAGCATTACACTTGTTATCATTTCTGCGTTTTGTTTTTCAATTCCCCTACTTCGCATACATAAATGGATTCCTTTAACTACTACCCCAACTCCTTGAGGTTCTAAATATTTCATAATGTCCTCAGCAATTTGTTGAGTTAAACGCTCTTGAATTTGTAAGCGCCTGGCATAAATTTCCACTAACCTCGCAAACTTACTTACTCCTAAAACTTTTCCATTTGGTAAATAGCCAATATGAACTTGTCCATAAAATGCGGCAAGATGGTGTTCACAATGGCTGTAGTAGTCAATTTTTGGAATTACAATGAGCTGGTCAAATGAGGGATTCTTAAAAGTTTTCATTATTGAAGCAGGGTCGTCTTCATAGCCTTTTGTCCAAAACTGCCAAGCCTTAGCAACTCGCTCGGAAGTCTCAAGCAAACCCTCTCTTGTTTTATCTTCACCAATACCTTCAAGAAGCAGTTCGGCAGCTTTTTTTAGTTTACTGTAGTCTTGCATTTTCTTATGCTCTCAAACTAAGTATAGCATTTCCTATTTGTTCGGCAAGTTATTCGAGCATTTGGTTGACGCTTCCCCCCATGCGGCACATAGTTAAGTCAGAGTTATTTATTGAGGCCCCGGAAGCAGAGCCAGTATAAGTACAACAATCAACTCGAATTCTACCTAGCCCACCATCGCCACCCCCGACAAACTGACTGCCAGAAAGTCCTCCGGCTCATCCATTAACAGTTAGACTATCAGTCCCTAAATTTATAACTCGCGCTTTCAATAAAATTGAACCGCCATCACCC
>JAQTPV010000040.1 GCA_028712605.1 Minisyncoccota bacterium
AATTAAAGTATCGTGCAGTTCATCTAAAATAGCAGGGTTGTTAAGATCTTGAGCAACATGAATAGCCTTACTGACCCCTGAACTTAAGGCCAAGGAAACCAAAGCGCCAACTTGCTCTGTGGCTGATTTATCCTTAATGTCATCAGCATCGTTGCGCGTAGAAACAGGCGGAGCGAAAGAAGGTGTTTGCTGTACCTCTTGCACGTATTCTTTAATCTCCTGCTTGGCCATCTCCACTTTAGCTTCCTGGCCAACCTCTTGTTTCTCGCCAGACAATTGAGCTTCAAGCTTAGCGATCCTTTCTTGCAAAGCTGCCAAATCATTAGCTTCAATATTAAATTTTTGTTCTCCAAACTGTGGTTCCATAACCCGTAGAGCCCAGCAGAACAGCGGAGCTGTCTGCTGGATTAGTCCCATAGAGAGCTTCGCTCTTCTATGGGGGAATTTTATTGATTTTTTATTTACCCCGTAGATTTAGTTATTATTTTAAACGGCTGCCGAAATTCTCATACGGGTCAAAATTTTAAATCATCGGTTCAATTTCAGCTGAAGATTCTTTTGGCTCGCCCCCGCCTTTCTTCCCATTAATAATGGCTTTCTCTTGAGCTGTTCGCATAATCAAGGACTCCTCTTCGGCGATTAGTTTCTTGGCCGCCTCAACGGAGATACTGTATCTTGCCCTTGATTGATCAAGAATATCCTGACGATAAGATGAATGCGGAGCGGGCAAAACCCTCAAGGTTTCAGCGGAAAAAGGATCATAAGTTTCGCCGTCTATGGTCATTTTAATATAAAACTGCTGCAAGCCCAAATTAATCATATCCTTAACATCAAACACCGGCTCCATTTCCGGCTTTAATTTTTCAGCATCCTCACCGCCAATACGAAAAATGATAATACTACCCACATTACCCAAAACCGAAGCCTGCACCCTGGGCAGTAACTGGCCCATGTACTGATGAGCCACAGTTAAACAAATCCCGTACTTTCTGGCTTCAGCTAAAATGTTCTCAAAGGTTTCGGTCACTAAGTTATAAAACTCATCAACATAAAGATATAAGTCCCTTCTTTTGGACTCGGGTAAACCAGCTCGGGCCATGCCAGCCTGTTTAATCTTAGTGATAAACATGGAGCCAAAGAAGCTGGCATTTTCCTCTCCTAACCGGCCCTTGGAAAGATTAATTAGAATGATCTTGCGCTCGTTCATTAATTTTTCCAAATCAACCCTATTCTCTTTTTGACCAAAAATATTCCTTAGCATCGGATCGGAAAGAAATTGACCCAACTTATTGACCAAGGGGATAATGGCATCCGTATCAAATTTCTCCGACCAGTCAGCAAACTCAATGGCCCAAAAGCGTCTAACCATATCATCTTCAATATAGTCAACCACGGTTTGACGGTAAGCCCTATCAGTTAACATAGAAATCATGCCTCTCATTGTAGCGTGCGGGTAATCAAGCAAAGCCAAGCAAGTAAAACGAAAAACATGCTCTAATCTGGGTGTCCAATTGGCTCCAAACTGCTTCTCCATTATTTCAATTAAACCTTGGGTAAGCTGGTGCTTAAAGCCTGGGTCAACGTTGGCTAAAGGATTAAAAGAAACTGGAAATTTAGAGTCTGAAGGATCTATTATCACTACATCGTCTATGCGGTTTTTCGGGATAAAGTCCAAAATAGAATCAATCACATCGCCATGAGGATCAATAAAACAAAGCCCTTCGTCAAAAGCGATATCTTGCCTCACCAAAAGCTCTAAAAGTTTTGACTTGCCAACACCGCTTTTACCAATGATGTAAAGATGCCTTCTTCGGTCAACTCTTTTTAAGCCAAAAACAAATTTTTTTTCCTCCAGAGCCGCCTCATAATTGGTTCGGCCGATAAACGAGCAATCCTTTGGCTCAACTGTACCATAAGACGGCAACTCTAGGGGCGGAGGCGCTAATTTAAATTTTCTAATCTTTGTCTCTCGCATAAACCAACTTAAGTATTTTTATATTTTCGCACGACTTGGCTAAACTATCAAGCCATTAAACCACCTCTTTGAGGTAGCACTCTTCACAGTAAACAATCTCGGGACGGTCAGGAGAATAAGGGGTTTCAAACTCATGGGGACAAGGGCTGTTTCCGTGGTTGTGAGAAGTGGTATTCTGGTAGACTCCGTTCTCTGATTTCTCTCCAGTACATTGACATTGTCTCTTCCAGAGTTTGAGTGGATTGCGTTGTTTAAGACGCCCGTAGTGTCTGCAGTTAGGACAGAGTCTGGGTAGGGGGAGGTTCATCTTACGGTAGAATTGTAACTCTTGAGGGATGATACGGAAGGCTTCGGTGCATTGTTCGTTACACTTTCCCTCGTGGCTGCAGCCAATAACCTCTTTAGTAATAGTTTCTGGGACATCCTTGATGTGGTCAGGGAGGTCTTGGGGCTTAATGGTGATCTGGTAGTCCCTGGGTTCAGGGTCTTTCCAGGAATAACCTTGTTCAAGAGCTTGTTCCTTGGTGAGAGGAAAAATTTCTTGGGCCATTGTTTCATTATACGCCCAAGGAGAAAGTGAGGAGGGCAATCCTAACCCATAAACTCCTTTTTGCTTTAACTCTTCAATAATATGATTCTTTATTTTTTCATACTCTTCTTGAGTATATTGTTTATTAAGCACGCAATTTTTAGCATTTTTAAGCCCGTCGCATCCAATACATTCCTGGCTTGCATTGGTCAGTAGTGAATAATAAACATCTTGTCCATCCTTCATATTGGAACATCCTATAACGCGAGAGGAGTACCCAACCGCCATGCAGGAAAGCAATAATTCTGAATTATAGCCAAATCCAGCTACATCAATAGAATCTTTAAGCAACCTAACAAATAATCCATTTTTGCAATCTTCGCAGCGCATTGCCTCTAGACAATTTTTGGCATTTTTAGATTCAAAAATGTAATCTCCAATGCAATTAGAGGATTTATAAATATTGCTATATCGTTTTGGGAACTTCAATGAAAATTCTTTGAATTTTTTAATAATTAAGGACAGCGAATTAAGGCTTCCAAAAAAATCTTTAATCTTTTCCTCCCATTGCTCTTTTGAAAGAGGAACGTTAAAGAAATGGTAATTTTTTCTTGTTAGGTCAACGCAGCCAAAGCAATTCTGGCAACCTCTTAGGTCCATCGAAAGATGAACATCAACGCAATCCGAAATATTTTCAGAATTTGTGCAACGTGAACAATTTTGGGCGTTCACAACACCATAGCACTGCTCCAAATTTTCTCCGTAATGCACATCCATTACGTCTCTGCATTTCCTAATCCCACTTGAATAGGAGGAATCCTCGTTGTTCCCAGAGTTAAATATTAAATAACAATTAGAATTATCAATTGCGTTATTTACATACTCGCAATTATTCGCGCCAGTATTGCCCATTGCTCTTTTGGGGGTTCTGAAAAAAAGTTCCCCTAACTGTTCAAAAAAGGGCTTTTTAAAATTATAGGTTCTAGCATAAGAATAAGGGTCCCATTTATCAGACCAATAACAATCAAGGCAATAAACTGCATAAGGAGAGTCTGGATGATATATTGTTATAATTGACTTACCGCACAAATTACATTTTCTCTTATAGAGAATCCTCTCATTCCTCCAAACCAAAATTCTCTTCAGCCTGCACTCCGGGCACCAGGTAGGCGGTGGCACTTTGATTTTCTCATAAAACGCAAAGTCATCTGGGTCTATTATGAAGTCCTTTTTGCAATTCTGACAAATTTTAATTTCTTGATTCATGGATTAAACCACCTCTTTCAAATAACACTCCTCACAGTAAACTATCTCGGGCCTATCGGGACTATAGGAGGTTTCAAAGGTATTGGGACAAGAATTGGTACCATGGGTATGAGGGGTAGTATTCTGGTAGACTCCGTTCTGTGATCTCTCTCCAGCACATTGACATTGTCTAGTCCAAAGTTTAAGGGGGTTGCGTTGTTTAAGACGTTGGTAGTGTCTACAGTTAGGACAGAGTCTTGGAAGCGGTAAGTTCATCTTTCTGTAGAATTGGAGTTCTTGAGGGATTATTCGGAAAGCAGTGGTACATTGTTCGTTACAATTACCCTGGTGAGCACATTCAATGACTTCCCGTAAGATGGAGTCAGGAGCATCCTTAATGTGGTCGGGGAGCTGATCGGTTTTCATGGTTATCTGGTAGTTTCTCTCTTCAGGGTCACGCCAGGCATATCCTTTCTCAATAGCTTCCTCTTTGGTTAAGGGAAAGTATTCTTGAGCAATGGTTTCATTGTAGGAGAAGGGTGACAGTTCTGGGGGGAAGAACTCCCCATGCTTATACACTCTTCCTTTCTTATCCTTGTAGGGTAGATCATTCATCTGTTGGATGATCTTAGGAACAAGGGCTTCGTATTCCTCTTTGCTGTACTGTTTGTTTAAGATACAGTACTGTTTGTTCCGGAGGCCGATGCAGGCGAAGAGGTCGTGACAGTCAATACAATTATGAGAGTATTGGACATTGTATGAATACCAAACATGCCCAGAAAAATAAAGGTTATTACCAACGCAACCTAGATTTTCAACCCCTACCTCTGATCCAAACCCTCCATAAGTAGCATCGTAAATATCTGTTACCCTATCGGCCAATAAAACAAGGTATTTGCAGTCTTTTATTTCGTCTTGAGCCTCAAAGCAGGCGATGCAGTTGCTAACATTGGCAATATTATGCCCCTTAGCGTTTACCGATTTGGTAATCATGGCGTAACGTCTGGGGAAGCCCAAGTAAAAATTTTGGAAATCGTTTTTTGTTTTTAAAAAATTCAGATAACTACCAAGGTTCAAGTCCTTTAGCTTAACTGCGTACTCCTCTTTGGTATATTGCTGGTTAAAAATGCAGTACTGCTTGCTCCTTAAATTCACGCATCCAAAACAATTAGAACAATTACGACAATCATAAAGGAAAAAGGAATCCGAACACCCATCGCAATGTTGACCGAAAAATAGATTAAAGCATTTATTGCACTCTATAGTTTCATAACACCTTTCGCTGTGCCGAGTTTGCCAAATGTCCATTGCATCTTTTACGTAAAGGCCGCGAGCGAAATAATTGCCATTTTCAGCATCAATACTACTAAATACTAAATAACAGTCTTTCAAGTTGCTGGCATAGTTATAATAATCGGTGCCAACATTATTTTTGCCAGCCAAAGAATCTACCGGCGCCTTATGGAAAAGAAGATCAAATTGTTCAAAAAAGGATTTGCTAAAATTATAATCCCTACCAGCGATAGACTGATCCCAATTGTCTGACCACCAACATTTTGGACAATATACCCTAACATAGCTGTCTGGATGATAAATAGAGATTATAGAGCTGCCGCACAAATCACACTTGCGCTTATAGAGCGATCGTTCATTGCGCCAAGTCACCCTTCTCATAAGCCGACATTCCGGACACCAGGTGGGTGGGGGCACTTTGATTTTCTCGTAAAATGCAAAATCCTCGGGCTCAATTGTGAACTCGGCTTTGCAGTTCTGACAAGGCTTTGCTTCTTGGTCCATAAGTTTACACTACCTCTTTTAAATAACACTCTTCACAGTAGACATTTTTTGGTTCTCCTGGAGGATAAATTGACTCTATCCCCTTTTGACAGTTTGTACAATCTCTCTTGTATAATTTTAGAACCAAAGATCCAAACATTTTGCGCTTTTGAGCAAGCCGGACACTCGGATGCTCTAAGGGTAATGCTAAGTTATATCTTCTGTGAAACTCTAGCTCTTCTTTAATATAACGGAACTTCTTTTGACTCTCTTTATCAAAAATAATTTTGCTCAAAACATCATCTTTAATGTCTTTGATATCGCTTAACACTTGCTCAGCATCAATAACCTCCTCTTCTCCAGCGCCTTGAACAGTTTCTATAATGTCCTGAACTGTATATCCATAGCGTTTAGCTGTTTCAATATCATCATAGCCTTTATAGGAAGTTGCTATTGAAATATTGTAAGGAACTGGCATTAGGTTTGGTGGAAAAAATTCACCATACTCTTTCCCCCGCAGCATCTCGATTTTAATTTCGTCTACCTTACTCCAGTATTCATTCTCTCCGTATTGTCTATTCAAAATACAAAATGATTTATTACGAAGCCCAATACAGGCAAAACAATTATGGCAATTATTGCATAGAACGCAATATTCTAAATCCCGAGAAAATTTAATGTGGCAAGAAAACTTTAGGCCAGAGCAGGCAATGCCAGCATGCGATTCATAAGCCAAGCTTGAGTCCAGCCCGCCGAAAGCATCGTAAGAATCCCTGATTTTAAAACTGCCTGCTGAATAAGCCAGATTTTCAGAGTTCACGGCAAACATACAGGAATAACAATTTTTGGAATCAGTCAAATACTCGCCAAAACAATCAATGGCCCTAATATTATGGTTTTCTTTATAAATCGCCTCGCTTTTTATTTTACTAAATTCTGCCTTCAAGCTCTCCAAGACCGCTCGATTACCCATGTTCAGCTCTCTTACTTTTCTTTTATACTCTTCTTCAGTAAGCGGCTGATTAAAAAAATAATATCTTTTATGCCGCAAGTTGGCGCTCATAAAACAATTTTCGCAGTCGCGGCAATCAAAAAGAAAACTAGAGTTTAAACAATTACTGCAATATTCCGCGAAAAAACATTTATAAAGATAAAAAGACTGCAGACAATTGTAGCAAATATCGGAATTAAAGGTTGTAAAACAATCAAAGCAATTTTTAGAATCATCAATAGTAAGACCATA
>JAQTPV010000005.1 GCA_028712605.1 Minisyncoccota bacterium
CCCTTAAGGTTATGAATTTTTTAAGCTGTCAGATTTTGTATCAATTAGGCCAAGTATTAAAAAGCGGCTCCAGAGAAGACAGCTTAAGGGCCTTGTTGCGGGCCATTGATAAACATCAGGTTTTATTTATGCTTTTGGGAGTTTTGCCAGGCTCGGTTGACTCCGTAACCTCTATTGTCCATCACCAAGCCAGAAAAATTGACGAGTTAGGCTGCGGCCTAAAATCTGTTTCCACCACCAAAAAAGATATTTTACTGTTTGCCTTGCCCCAGGGCCGATTAAGAGACTTAATAATAAAGATTTTGCCAAAATTGGAAAAAGAATTAGGCGTTAATTTGCAGTTAGGATATGTTTCGTGGTTAGACGGCTTGGAGGAACGAGCCTGCTTAGTTGAACAATATTTAGCTGAAGGTGTTTATTCTGATTTTATTTCTAAAAATGCGATTTTTATTAAAGAAATAAGTGGCAAGGGGCAAGCTAACAAGCTCATCGTGTCACCGGAAGATTTCAATCAAAGAAAGAACCAGCCTGATATTTTAATAGAAGAGGGGAGTGGTAAAATCTTTATCAAGGGAGAGCTTTTGAGCTCTAAAGAAATTCATTCCAGTAAAGCCACGGCCGAGGTTTTGAAAGTTTTGGCGCAAAACCATGGACAAAATGTTTCTAATCGTTCCTTGCCAGGGTCATCTTATGCCGACGATCGTTACGAGATGCAAGGAAAAATTATTTATCCTTTAACCAAAGTTTTTGAACAAAAAACCAAGAAAAAACTACCCATCACTGTTAAGGGCAGCATCACTGATTTCAGTTTGAGGCTTGAGGCGGGGGATTATACTATTTGGATTAAAGATTAACCAATAATATCATTGACAAAAGCCACATAAAGTTGTTAACTAAAATTAGCCCAGCCACTTGGCTGATTTTTAATTAAATAAAGAGAAAACTTTGATTTATTTTTTAGGGGGTGTTGAGATGCCTATAGAAACGAAAAAAGAAATGTGGATAACGAGGGATTATAAGGTTACAATTGAATGGAACGAAGCGGGGATAACAGTCAAGCTGCCTTTTTTATGTGATCTAGAAAAAGTGCCTACTGATGAAAGAGAAAAAAAGCCCGGAATTAATGATTCCTTATGGGATCCGGAAATGCAAAAACGTGTTAATAAGTATCGAAAGATTAATAAAAAGGGGCTACCTGGAATGACTATTCTAAATTCTGATAGATATAGCGTAAGATTTGGGGTTACTGGAGCTGTTTTTTCAAAATCAAATGGCTTCCTGCTAAGCCAATTTACATCAGACCATCCAACGAGCCCTGGCTTACTATCGCCTGCGTCAGGAATATGGACAACGGATTGTGCTAATCCTTTTCAAGGTGCGCTCAATGAACTTGGGCAGGAAATGATCATTGAACAGGATAACCAAATTGGTCATTGGATATACAGAGGCAATACATTATCCCTGGAATGGACTATTCAATACCGCCTTGCAAATAATAAGCAAGCTGGTGGACCAAGTATATACATTGAACTGGCGGATGATTATCCAAAGGCTATCTTTCAATTCGGCGGTACCTATGAAGTGGAAGGATTATTGGCTTTTTCGCCCAATGGTGGAATTGAAATAATAATTCCGCTAGAAATTCTTGGTAGTATATCCCAGAATATCCAATTCGTTGATGGTGAAAAAATCGAAGCCGGGTATCGAAGGTCTCAAGTGGTCTGGTCAAAGGATCTAACTAATTCCGTAAGGAAAGTCATGTTGACAGAAAAAGTAAAGGTACTATGGCAGGCATTTCCAAATATTTTTTAACACTGCTCTCTCAACACATAGATTTAGTTTCGCTTTATGAATAACACTTATAAAGCGAAACTATTTTATTGTATATTTGAAATAAGGATAGGCGCTACTGTTGCAAATTTTTTGGAATAAGTTATATTATAAATGTATCCATAGATAGCAGGTTTGGGTGCTGAAGCTCTAAGCGGACGCGGTTCATATAAATCCTGCCGAAAGGAACGAACTAAATAACCACTAAGCGTGGCTTTATCGTTTGTCTATGGACCCATAGGCATTTTTTATTGATTTTCTTTAAATTTTTGATAGTCGTAAGAAAATTTATTAGAAAATCATAACCCCCTCCTTTTATGTATTACGTGTACGTAGTAAAGTTACCAAATAATAAACTCTATATAGGATTCTCTTCGGATTTAAAAACTAGGATAAAGGCACACGAATACAAAAAGGATATTAAAGGGCTAATTTATTATGAAGCTTACCAAAACGAACAAGATGCGCGTAATAGAGAGCGTCAATTAAAAAATTTTAAAAGTGCCTATGGACATCTTAAGAAGAGAATCCTGCGTAGCATTGAAGATGTGTAAAAGGAGGGGGTATAAGAACTCGTAATAAAACTTGAAAGCATAAGTACGTTATGCTTTCAAGTTTCAGACGATTTCTAATATGGCAAAGACAAAAGAACAAAAGAAGCAAATCGTGAGTGAACTAAGCGAAAAAATGAAAGAGCAAAAGTCTATTGTAATGGTGGACTTTTCGGGAGTAGACTCCAAGGCATTTTTTAAATTAAGAGACGATTTAAAAGCTCAAGGCTGCGCCTTGAAAGTGGTCAAGAAAACCTTAATGAAAAAGATGCTGGAAGGCTTAAAACAGCAGGCTTTTGCCCAAAAGATTGAGGAGTTTAAGGGCCAGATGGCTTTGGCTTTCGGCTTAACCGATGAGGTGGCCCCAGCTAAGCTTTGCTACCAGTTTGGCAAAGACAATAAGAACTTTAAAATTTTTGGAGCTATGTTGGGCCAAGAGTTTTACTCTAATGCTCAAGTTGCTGATTTGGCTAACCTACCGTCCAAGCCCCAGTTATTGGGCCAATTAGTTGGCGTTATGCAAGCTCCAATCTCTGGTTTTTGCAATGTGCTTAGCGGTAATATGCGAAACTTAGTTTACGCTTTAAAGGCAATAGGAAAAAGTAAACAATAAAGCTAAATCAAGGTAAAATGACTTATTCAATTATTTATTTTTAATTCTGAATTTTCATTTTACATTTTGATTTTTGCATTTTAAATTTATTACTATGTCTGACGAAAAAGAAATTGTGGAGGTCCCAAAGAAGTTTGAAAAAATTGTTGAGGAAATTGAAAAGATGTCTGTTTTAGACTTAGCGGAGTTAGTTAAAATATTAGAGAAAAAGTTTGGCGTTTCAGCTGCTGCTCCCATGATGGCTATGCCGGTTGCTGGAGCTCCAGCTGCGGCCGCTCCCGCTGAAGAAAAATCATCTTATAATGTGGTGTTAACCTCACCCGGAGCTAAAAAGATTGATGTGATTAAGGTTGTTCGTGACCTAACCCAAAAAGGCCTAAAAGAGTCAAAAGATTTAGTTGACGCCGCTGAAAAAGAACCCCAAATGGTTAAAGAGGGCGCCAAGAAAGAAGAGGCTGAAGAAATAAAAAAGAAATTTGAAGCGGCCGGCGCTAAGGTTGAATTAAAGTAATTGTCCATAGGAAATCTTGGAACAAAACCCCCTGCCCTAAGGCAGGGGGTTTTGTGTTGCAACAGTTGACAAACTAATACTTTTGCATTTATATTAAGAGAATTATGGTTTAGGCTGGTTTTATGATCCAGTCTTTTTAACAATTTTATAATATGAAAGGAGTGATGGAAGCTTTCTCTGTGCTTTCTTTCTAGTAATTACTTGCTTTGTTTCTAAGGAGGAATTGATATGGGTAAAAAACTGAAGGCTGGAGTTATTGGCGGTGGCGGGTCTTCAACGACCTTCCACGCTCCTGTCTATTTGGCGGATGAGAATATTGAATTTGTGGGAATTCTTGATCCTGCCGAAATATCAAGGCAAAGGTGCTTAAAGACGTTAGGCCCCTTGGGTTTAACGGCAAGCCAGTTGTTTGATGATGAAAAAGTATTCATGGATCAGGGGCTTGATATGGTTTCAATATGCGTTCCGAACGTTCAGCATCGTTCTGTGATGGTTGCTTGCGCGGAGAAAAAGATACACGTCTTATGTGAGAAACCACCAGCTATTAATGCAGGGGAGGTCGCTGAAATGATTAGCGCGGCAGAATCAGCCAACGTCAAGCTGGTATGGCAGTTCAATAACCGTTTTCGCCCGGAGGCACGGTGGATGTGGTCGCACATCTTCCCGCACTACAACAGCCCGATAGGAGATATCGTTACTGCTCAAGCGGAATGGGTGCGTAGAAACGGCATTCCAGGAAGAGGCAGTTGGTTTACACAGAAGGCTATGAGTGGTGGCGGTCCAATCATTGACTTATCCATACACGTTATGGACCTTGCACTCTTTGCTATGGGCTATCCAAAGCCTACATACGTCATGGCGACAGCCAGTGATTTGTTCATCAATGATATGGATGCTTGTGGGCCCTGGGGATTCTCTGACCCCGATGGTATTATGGATGTAGAGACCGCCAGTCAGGGAATGGTTTTATTTGAAGGCGGCAAGAGCATGCAGTACCGTGCATCATGGGCAGAGCGAATCGTTAAGGAAAGAGTGGCTTGCGTGATGCAAGGAACAAAAGGTGGCGTTCTCTTAGAGAGAACGTTTGGCCAGGATGGTATAGATGATACGGCTATTGATAAGTGCATCATTGTGCAACAGTCTTTTGGACAGCCCAGCAATAACGAGTTTATAGGATTGCGAGACCCATTTATGGGACGAAGGACTTCTGTTAAGGCGTTTATTGATAGTATCGTGTCTGGGCAGAGAAATCCGTTACTGCCAGAACCGGAGGACGGACTGACTATGATGAAAATGATAGATGCTATGTATGAGTCAGCCAAAACGGGAAAACCGGTTGAAATCGTATGGTGATAAGAACGTTCAAACGAAACTTGGGCAGGTAATAAATCTGCCCTAAACAGAAGGAGAAAAAAATGGGAACACCGATTACTCTCTTTACGGGACAATGGGGCAACCGAACATTTCTGGAACTAATTCAGCTAGCAAAAAAAATAGGGCTGAATGGATTAGAACTTGCATGCTGGGGTAGCCCAGATGCTCACTTTGATGTTCACAAGGCATTAAATGACAAAGATTACGTGGTGAATATAGTCCGGACGCTAAGAGATCATGAGTTAGATGTTTGGGCGATTGGTGCTCATCTCGTCAGCCAATGTGTATGCGATAAATACATTGACGAAAGACATCAGGGCATACTACCAGAGCATGTTTATGGCGATGGTAACCCCGAAGGAGTTCGGCAGAGAGCCGCTGAAGAAATGATCATAACCGTTAAGGCTGCAAGCAAGCTGGCGGACGTGGTTGGGCATCCTATTACCGTAAATATCTTCACGGGATCAAGCATTTGGCACATGTTTTATGCCTTCCCACCGTTACCACCGGATGCAATTGAGAATGGATACAAGGACTTCGCAACCAGATGGTTACCGATCTTAGACGCATGCAAACAGTGTGGCAACGTAAGGCTTGCGCTTGAGGTACATCCGGGTGAGATCGCTTTTGATACCCTTTCAGCCAAAAAAGCACTCCAAGCTGTGGGCAACCATCCTTGCTTTTGGTTCAACTATGACCCAAGTCATCTAGATTGGCAGGGCGTTGATTATATTGGTTTTATCTATGAACTAGGAGATCGTATTGCCCACGTCCACATGAAGGACGTATGGGTACGTGAAACTCCTGGACCTTGCAGTATATTAGGTGGTCACCTAGACTTTGGTGATTATCATCGGGCATGGGATTTCAAGTCTATTGGATTCGGCGGTATCAAGTTCATGGAAGTCATCACTGCCTTAAAGACTATAGGCTATCCGGGCCCATGGAGCATAGAATGGGAACATCAAGGGATGGACCCTGAATGGGGCGTCATTGATTCCTATAACCGCCTCACAGAAATGGACTATGCAACCTCAACTCAAAAATTCGATGAAACGTTCGAACGTAAGTAGCATCCTACCTTTTGTAGGAAAAACGGCTGCCGGCCAGCAATGACCTGTGCAGCCAATTATTTTATATTGCGCACCATTGACAAATAGCAATTGTGTGTCAGTATATAGACATTACTGTTTTTCAGAATCTGTAATTCTTAAGGATTTTTATTGAATTTTTTACGATTGTAAATCAGAAAAGGAAAGTTCTTATAAAGGATCTTAAGGGATTTGATGAGATAAACTAGGAGGTGAAGGAATGAGGGCTGTGGGTGAAGAAATGCCGCAAACCTTGAAAGATAGACTCAAAAAATATGTTGGGGAAAACTTAACATCAGAGAGGGTGGGTCCATTAGCAATTGCTTACGCCCTCTTAGAGGTTGCCGAAGCAATTAAATCATTAGGGGTACAAACTGAAAATCGTACGGAAAGTACAATCCCCCAAAATAAGGGGGATGAAAAGGAGTGATTAAGATGAGGTCTAAAGTTGTGAATCTGTTTATCGTCTTTTTATTGGTTGGCTTGCTGGGTGGATGTGGATTCCACACCTATACGGCGATTGACAAGAGCTGTAACGATGCGGTCTTATTTTCTAGTTCGGATATCCACACAGCGAGCAGTTATGTGAGGGACGTGGATGAATACGTGGTTAACGGAAGGATGGTCCAAAATTCGGTCCACACTTCGGATTATCACAGCTATAGCGATGGTAATCACAGCTATTACAGTAGTACTGATTACCATATTACGTCAGTGAATACGGGTGAAAACCAAATTCACAACGTAAATCCAGGTTCCTCTGATAGAATAGGGGATTGTGCTGTAAGGGGTAGAAAACCAGAGGAAACACGACGGAACGTAAAGAGTAGTTTAACCCAGGTTAGGGAGGCGGCTCCAAAGATTAATATCCAAACAGAAAAAAAGGGGTACACTGAAGTCTCGTCAGAGCAAGGCAAGGAAGTGAAGTCCGAGAATATCAGGACTGACATTTCTAAATCTGTTCAGGGGAACGAATCAGGTGGGACGAAAACACGACGAGTGGAGAAACGAGAAATATCTAATGACGCCTCCAAGGCACCAGCTAAAGACGACAAAGATCAAGAAAAGGACCAAAGTAGCCGGAAGCGCGTTAGAAGCAAAAATAAAGATTAGGACAAATTGTCCTATCATAGATATAAGGGTAGTGCAAGGCCATTACCCTTATTGTTTTATAAAAAATAAGAAAATTTATTAAAAATTTTAAGTGCTTTAAAAGATGAAAAGTAGTAGGACAAGTATGCTTTAAAATGAGAGTGGGGGAGTGTCAAATTTTGTGAAAAAGCCTCTTGACTCTTTATTTGTCCACGGGTACAATTGAACATACATCTATAAGGAAATGAGCGACCGAGTTTGTTATGGTCAAAAAAATTTCCTATCAAAATTTAATAGCTACGTAATCGTAAATTGAGCAAGGTTCAGTCCTCGCTTTTTTTATTTACCTATGCCGAGGGGTTTGATAAGAAAAGTGGGGTTTGGGCCTTAGCGGTCCTTTAATAAAGTCGAAGGTAGTTCTTCAGGATATTGTTCTTTTATTAAAAAACATAAAGGTCGGGAGATTAACGAAGGCTGAAAAATTAAAATAAAAATTAATTTTCAGCCGATTCAAATTAACAAAAGTCAAAAAATATGAACACAAAAATTATTTTAAGCTTAGCCATTATTGGCGCTGTGGCGGCTATCGCGGTTGGCGGCACCGTGGCTTACTTTACAGACACCGAGACCTCCACTGGCAACACCTTCACAGCCGGTACCATTGATATTGCTATTGATGGACAAAATCCTTGGACAAGTCATTACAGTGTTGGCGATTTGAAGCCAGGGGAAACAGGTAATATTAACTTTGACATTACGAACGTTGGAGCCAATCCGGTTAATGTTTCTAAAAATTTAACCAATTGGAATAGTAATACCGGTTCAACGGGATATACTTGTCCTGCAAAGAATCA
Source organism: Minisyncoccota bacterium (assembly GCA_028712605.1). GTDB lineage: Bacteria > Patescibacteriota > Minisyncoccia > Minisyncoccales > CG1-02-41-26 > JAPLWD01. The sequence goes on from JAQTPV010000005.1 coordinate 7,917, forward strand.
ATATCCAGGAGGAGATGTTTCTTCGGAGCCAGAATGCGTGAAGGCTCAAGAAAACGGTTTAGATAAAAATGACGTTCAATCTTGGATTGAATACGATTTGTACGTAGAAGTTTATGATGCTACAGGAACAAAGATTTGGTGGCAGCAAATTTTTAATCCAGACGAGAATAAATCATTAACGGATGTTTATGGGACTTCTGGAGATCAATATGTTGCTCTTGGCATGATTCCGGTTGGTGGACATATGTTGGTTAAACAAAGCTATCATTTTGACTATAGCGCTGGCAATGAATACCAGGGCGATACTTTATCATTTGATATGAATATTAGGGGTGAGCAATTGACTGGTCAAGACGCAATGGCATCGGTTGTTTTGGAGAATAAAAGAATAGGTGAGCCTCAATGGGATATTATTCAGGGTGATGCATTTACGGGAATTTTATCTTACAAGACACAGGGTCCGCTATTTACTTATAACTTTAGCGGGGTAGCGCCTTTGGCTAGCCATAATTATGTTTTAGCTGTTGGTTATAATGCTAACACTGATGTTGACACTCAAATTGGAACTGGCACAACTGATGGCACTGGAAATATCAGTATTTCCGGGAGCTTTGATACTGGAAGTTTGACTAATGCAAAAGCTTGGTTAGTTCCAGCAGAGAATTGGAGTGGTGGAATGGTATGGACTGGCTGGCCTGCAAGTGTTTCAAATTTCCTTTGGGAAACAGGATTGATCAACTATATAAAAAATTAAAGTTTTGATTGTTGATGGACTCTCCCTTGTTAAAAAGCAGGGGAGAGAAATCAGCGATTAACAAATATTTTATTTAATAATAGCTAGATTTTAGGAGCCCAAGCCTTAGTTAATGTAATTTGTTAACTAAGGCTCGGGCTTAGCCCAAACCAAAGGTCGAATAAACAAAAACAACTCACTGCCCATTATTTCTGTGAAAAAATAATGGAAACGGCAATCCCGATAAACCAAAATGGTTTTAAAATCGAGGGGGTCGCCTTAGTGAGCTGTTAATCAACGATAAAACGAAATTAGACATAAGTCAAATAAAATAGCTTATGAAGAAAATAATTGCTTTATTATCCATCTGTGCTCTAACTCTTGGCGTTGTGATCCCAGCATTAGGCACCACTATTGACCCAAGCAGCACAGTTATCACTGGTTTAACCCGTGATACTAGTGGCGGCGCTAGCCCCATTGTAAAAGCAAAGTGGGAAGCTAACTCCGACATGTATACAGATGCATCTACTGATCCTGGCGCTCAAATTATGCCTTCTGGCCAATATGGGGTCAACAAAACTATTGCTATCTGCGCTATAGTTACTGATCCTGATGGTTTAGCTGACATTGATAATGTTTATGCTGATGTTTTCTATCCAGAAAACATTGCTTTAGGCAGCAGCCATGTCGCATTACCTAACCAAAGCGGTGAGGGTTGCGGCAAACTTATGCAAGAGGACGCTCTAGCAAAGCTTAGCAAAGCAGATGGCATTGAACTTTTCTGCAATAAAGTAAAGAATCTCAATAACAACTTGCCAACTTTCAACCAAGGTTATGATTACGCTGAAATCTGCGCTACTGATGGCGAATTACAGAAAGAAACTGCCGCTGTTTACTGCGGCACAAAGAACCTGTCTTACGAAGATCCAGATGGCTCTTACAAGGTATGGGCAGTAGCTCAAGACAAGGTTGGCTTACAAGGGATACTGGAAAATCATTTCAGTTATCTTCCTTTGACCGCCTTTGAGACTGACTTTACTTCCGTTAGCTACGGCAATGTGAGATTAAACACTCACAAAATCATCAGCGGCAACCTACTTTGGGAACCCACTGCCTCCGTTAAACCAACCGTGAGAAACGTAGGTAACACCCGACTTTCCATGAAAGTTTCGCAGGATGATATGGGCTTAGGAATGACCAATGGTGTCTATAACGTTAAATACGACGCCAGAGTTGGCAGTGCTGCCAGCTTCGCTAATTATGTGCCATATCAAACCGTAACATTGTCCGATGCATTGGATTTATCAGAAATGGATGAGATGGATTTTTCCATTGACATCTCAAAATTCCCACCAGGACACGCGAGCGATAGCTACACCGGAAATATGACTTTAGGCGCAGTTTCAGCTGCACACTTGACCTGCCCTTAGTTATCAGGATAATTTCGAGAGGCAGAAATTTTTGCCTCTCGAGAGGCCTGGGGCTCATATAATAATTTATTAGCCCCAAACTTCTCGAGGGATTATAAAAAATGATAACCGCTAAAGATTGCAAGAATATGAAAACTAATTTCTTTGAAAAAACAAAGATGCTAGGCGGCATTAGTTTAGCCAGCGCTATTTTGATGGCGCCCTTGGTTGCCTTAGCTATTGGTTTAGTCACTGAACCGATTGTTGTTAAAAATGTTTTAAGGGGCGGAGAATTCCAAAAAACTCTTAACATTATTAACACTCAAAAAGAAAATGTTACAGTGACTTTAGCGGGCGAAGGAGATGTCGCTGATTGGGTTAAGTTTTATCGGACCGGAGATTTAAAAAATGCCATTCAAGAAGCAACTATCGCCACCAGCGGCAAAATTGATTTAATCGCGCGCTTTATAATTCCCAAGGATACGCCCAATGGGACCTATAAAGGTTTGGTAAGTGTTACCCAAAAACCTAAGGAACGTAAGGCTTCCAGCGGCCAGTCAGTTTCTATCGGCCAGAGAGTTGAAAGAAAAGTAACTATTACTGTATCTGATAAAGAAATCATAGCGGTGAAAGGCTCTATTATCCCCATAAAATACGACCTAATCAAAAACGAGCCTTTAAAAATAAGGGTGCTTTACGACAATCAAAGTAATGTCAGCGTAACGCCCCAGGTGCAGCTAAAAATTAAAAAAGATGGCCAAGTGGTTTACAGCGCTATCTTTCCTTATCCTGAAACCGAGTCAGCGGTAAAGCCGCTCGCCACTCAAGAGATACCGAGCTTAGAGATTCCTACCAGTGGGTTGGCTGACGGCAAATATTTAGCTGAAATCGTTATCACGCAAGGCCAGCAAAAGCTTTTTGAAAAGAGCTTCCAGTTTTCCGTGGGCCTCTTTAATTTAGCCAACATCAGCACAACCAAAAATGGATTTTGGGGTACTGGTTTTATTATGAACTGGTTTATAATAGGAGGGGCCATCGCTTTAATCTTAATAGTAGTGATAATAAAATTATTAAAAGGCAACTTAAAAAACAATGGGAAATTGGTTTAAAATTATTTATTATGCTTTTTTAACTGCCTTGGCTTTAATTGCAGCCTTACTGGTGGTTTCGGTTTTACCGATTACGGGTAATATTAAATTTTTGGTGGTGCAATCGGGCTCAATGACTCCTGCTATTAAAACTGGCAGCTTAGTGGTAATTAAACCAGCAGGGGATTATAAAATAGGGGACATCATCACTTTTGGACAAATAACGAAAACAAAAACGCCAACCACTCACCGCATTGTGGAAATGAAAGTAGCAGACGGCAATCCTGTTTACATCACCAAGGGCGATGCCAATAATGGACCGGATCAAAAAGAAATATCTCAAAAAGAGATACTGGGCAAAGTGTTGCTGAAAGTACCATATATTGGTTACGCGGTGGCGGCAGCTAGAACCAAGATTGGATTTGCTTTAATAATTATTATCCCAGCTTTAGCTATTATTGTTGAAGAGGTGATTAAGATTAAAAATGAAATCAGGAAAGACAAAGACAAAGAAAGCAGCCAAACCAGTTAAAAAAACTGGCTTAGCTAAAAAAATGCCTAAAAGGCAAGTAAGAAAAATAGTTATCAATAAGGAGAAGGCCAAGGAGGAGCCTAAGGTTTTTGTTTTGTCATTAGCTCTTAGACAGGCAGCGTTGAAAGTTATGGCTATGTTTTTAATATTAGCCCTAAACTGGACTGGCTTAACTGCTATTGGTGAAACCTTGGCCTATTTCAATGATACAGAACAGGTTGTGGATAATTCTTACACGGCCGCCACTTTGGACTTTTCGCTTCAAGCTGGTGACTGGACGCCCCCAGGAAGGGCTGACAAGCTTTTGCCAGGGGAGCCAGTAGCCAGAACCGTTGATATAATAAATGATGGAATATTGGGTTTTCAGTATACAGTAAGCACCACCCAAACAGGCGGAGATAATTATTTTTGCAATGCTTTGCAATTACAAGCCCAACAGGGCACCTCAACAATTTATACTGGCCCCTTAATGAATTTTCTTTCCACCAGCACTCTTTTTTCCACTTCTAATAGCAGCTGGTTATTTACTGTTAGTTTGCCAGCAAGTACTTCAGCAGACATTGAAGGTCAAGTCTGCCAATTTAAATTTATATTCTATGGCTGGCAAGAGGATTTACCTCCAAACCAAGGCTTTAATGATACTGAAGAAATAGATAATACTATTAAGGGTGGTTTATGGGGCGAAAAACTGTTGATTAACAAGGTTTACTACGATGTGGATAATGCTCATGGCACTGAACCTGCAAATGAGTGGGTAGAGCTTTATAACCCAACTGATAAAGATATTGACGTGGCAAATTGGCAGATTTGCGATAACTATGACTGCTTAAACATTACTCAAGCCACAAGCATTCCAGCGCTTGGCTTGGCCGTTCTCTCCAACAGCACTACCACTTGGAATTACTGGGACATTCCTACCACAGCGCCCAAAATATATGAATTCAACGCAGGACCGCTTATGTTAGGTAATACCGCTGACATGCTAATACTGAAAAGGCCCAATGGTAAGATTACAGACCAAATGAACTGGGGTACGCCAACATCCAGTTGGCCTAATTACAATGCCAATATTTGGAACCCTGGTGCTACTGATGTTGCAGAAGGGCATATGTTAGGCAGGGTGCCCACTGGCTATGACACAGACCAACCTTCAGACTTTAAGGATTTGGGGTTGCCTCAAGTACAGGTGATTATTCCTAATGGCGGGGAAACTTGGTCAATCGGTAAAACCTACACCTTAATGTGGCAAGCTACTAACCCCAATGGCACTGACACTGATTTATCTATTGATATTTGGTATTCTAATGACAGCGGTGCTACCTGGGCTAATGTTACCAGTAGTACAGAAAATGACGGGGCTTATGATTGGCGGGTGCCGCTTTACCTTGATGGAAATTATTTGGTTGTTTCAACTCATGCTAGAATAAAAGTGGTGGCCTTCGGTCCTGAAAACTTTATGGTACAAAACTGGGATATGTCAGATAACGATTTTTGCCCGCCTGTTGAGTATGAACTGTTAACACCAGAGGAGCAAGAACAGCTTAAGATATTATTGGCTGAAGGTATCGTGAGTAAAGAAATGGTAGAGGGCGCTGAAGGTGTTGACTTGGGGTTGGGGCCAGTCTTGCCCCTTCCTCCAGCAGAGTTAAGCCCGGCTTTGGACTCCTTAGACTCGGCCTTAGACAGTACAACCAGTTTAGACCAAGGAACAACTACAACAACCACGGAAAGCACCACTACTCCTCCCACTGAAACTCCGGACATCCTATTTGAAACAGCCACCTCTACTGCCGAGAGCACACCTGTTGTGATTGAGAATACCGAGCCAGAGCCTCAAGCGACTGCCGATGAAAATCCGGTGGCTGAACCAGAACCTCTTGTTTTAGAAGAACCAACCGTGACTCTGCCAGAAGCCCCAACTTTACCTGACAATAATTCTGAAGCAGGAAATAGTAATTCAAGTGAGGCGACAGCTGGTACTGACAATCCAGCGCCGCAAACTACTGGCACAGAATAAATTATGTTTAAGTTTATAAAACAACTTTCTTTGGGATTTCTCCTTGTTGGCGGCTTGTTGTTAACCGCCTCTGCTTGCAATGCCACAGGTGCATTAGTGGTACAATTTGAAAAAACACCATTGTTTAGCGAGGCTAACTTTTTACCTGGCAATATCCTAACCAGATGGGCCAAGGTTACCAACAACGATACCACAAGCCACAAAATTGCCGCTGAAACCATTAATGAAACCGACCCTGACCACTTTGCCAGCCAACTGGATTTAACCATCAAAGAAGCAAGTACTACGCTATTCAGTGGCACTTTAGCTGACTTTTTTGCAGTGGGGGAAAAGATTTTATCTGATTTACCCGCTGGTCAAACGACCCAGTATGATTTTACTATTGCCTTCAAGCCAGGGGCAGATAACAATTATCAAGGCAAAACTTTAGGGTTTGATATGATTATTGGCTTTCAGGGCGGAGAAACCAGTTGCCCAAGTTGTGATGGTGACGGGGAAACCCATGGCAGTCAATTAAGTGGGGGAGGGGGCGGTACTGTTTGGGTGCCAGGCTTAACTATTGCTGAAGAAACGGTAGTAGTTATTAAGGTTGATGAAACTTCAGCCACTATTTACTGGACCACCAGCTATAAATCAACCAGCCAGATTATCTATGCCCCAGAAGGCGGCCACCACACTTTGGACCTAACTGATGCCACGGGCACGCCGCCAAAGTATGGCTACGACTTCACTACGCCAGAATATGATGTGGCCAATAAAGTGACGGCCCACACTGTTGTTGTTACTGGCCTAACACCGGGCACTACATACTATTTTCGGCCAGTATCCCATGGCTCCTTAGCCATTGCTAAAGAATATACTTTTACCACCTTGTCAGTTGGCTCTGGGCAGATAAGCAATGGCCAAATCCAAACTGGCAGGCAAGCAGGGCAGGGGACTGGTACTGCCGGAGGTGGACCTAGTGGTGGCCCTGGACAACTAGGTCAGGGCGTAGGTGGCACTTCTTCAGCCGCCTTATTAGGCGCTGAAAGCGGCACTACCTCACAGGCCGCCCAAAGCCTTATAGAGGAATTGGGCAAGAACATCCAAGACGAAGAGGCTAATCAATTTCTAGGCAATATTGCCTCTTTCTTTATCAACCTAAATTTCTGGTGGTGGCTGCTAATTATTATCATTATTTTGTTTATCCTGTGGATGCTATTCTTAGTGTGGCAGCGCCGCAAAAAAGAGGAAGAAAAAAAGATTAAATAGTAGTGGTTATTGTCCATAGGCTAATAGTGTTATAAACGAACCCCCCTAAAGGAGGGGTTTTTGGTTGAGGAGCCAGAGGGGGCCATAGGACAACCTCTCCCGCCCGAATTTAGAAACTGCCTTACACCCTATTGACAAGTCCTGGCAGATGTGCTATAATGCTACTACAAAATCCGAAAAGGATTCAGTACCTTTAAACTTAATATTTGGTTTCTCAAAAACGTTGAAGCGAGCACTGTGCTTTTTAAACGAAAGCAGAGCGCTCGCTTTAACTAAAGAACAAAAATCTTGTTTGGGCCAAAGGAGGTGAAAAATTTTGGCAAGACAGATCTTGATGGAGTTGATAACAATCAACGAAGTAATGAACTTTGATGCGGCAGTTGCGACCCTCGAGAGGAACACATTACTGGACCTCAAAGAGGTTAGAGACTTCCTAAGCAAAGTTACCCCAAGCATGCCCCAAAGCATTGAACTGTACTGGAAGCATGCGAGCTACCTTAAAGAAGAGCTACGCGACTTTGTTACTTTTACGTCTTATCAAGTTGAACACACCTTATTGAAGGAGGAAGCTACAATGAATTGGAGAAATGTTTTAATCGTCGTCGCAGGAATCATTGTATTGGGTATTTTTGGGAAATTCTTAGTGATAGACCCGGCAATAAATAAGGCTGTAACAGCCATGGAAAAAACAACCACGAGTGTTGAAAAGATGGTTACAGCTAAGGACCAGATCATGCAAGATCTAGGAAATTCAGGTTCAGATCTAAGGAAACATCTGAACTCAACTTTTTACTCTGCCGGCTATCAGATTGCAGAAGGTGGTAAAAATAGCGTCAGACAAGCCGTTGTACAAGCTGGGAATGAGACTGGATATCTCTTTGATAAGGATAATAAGCTCGTTGTTATTAGAGGGGAAGTTCAGGTAGACGCAGATGGTAACCCAAACGGAGATCTTGCCACTGCTAAACCATCGGCGACCATACAGGCTTTGGACCAACTAGCAGGCAGGTACGGTTTCACAATCAAAAAAGCTGTTCTGCCAAAAACTGTAGTAAAACCAGCAGTTAAACCCTCGGTTGAGGAAAGTGCTGATACTACTACTGAAGAAGGAGCAACGGATACGACAAAGGAAAAACCGGCTGCAAAACCGAAAGCAAAGACAAGCACAGGAGGGAAAGGCAAAAGTGGCCTACCCTTCTAAGTAAATTCTGATCAAAAGAGATTGAGGGGGACATCGTTGTCCCCAAACACAAACTGACTTGAGGAGAATGAGGAAAATGAAAAAGTTCGCGATCATCACTTTTTTTATTCTTTGTGCTTTGGGAATTAACTTGACATTCAACGGACCTGTCGCGCTTGCACAGACACCAGCAAATACGCAAACGCAAACCACTGTAGACCCTAACGATCCAAACGCAACAACCGATCCAAACGCTACTGTTGCCCAAGAGCCAGAAAAAACTTGGGAGGAAATGGACGCAGACGAGAAAGCCGAAGCTCTTAAAGGATCTCTGGGAAGATCAAAATCCTATATTGATGCAGCTGACGCTGTAATCAAAAGGGATTACCTTAAAGACATGGGACCTAACCATATTAGGACTCTCACAACAGACGCTATTGTATGCGGATATGACGTAGCAGCGGCAAAAGAAAGGGTCTTAAAACTCAAAGCAGATGTTGAGTCTGCTAAGAGGGTCAAAGGAAGATCCACCGTAAAAGAAGCTGCAGTCGAAACCGCCTGGCTGTCATGGTACAATGATCTGGCCGCCAAGAGGAAATCAACTCTTGAGACGGCAGTCGCTTCTGTAAAGTCAACCGCTGATAGTGCTGAAAAAACAGCCAAGGACGCTTTGGGAAAAGCAGAGGGAGCTGTAACATCGGCTAATGGAGCAAAGACCACTGCTGATAGTGCTGAAAAAACAGCCAAGGACGCTTTGGGAAAAGCAGAGGGAGCTGTGACTACAGCTAACACCTCTAATAGCAAAGCCTTGGAGGCTATCGCAATAGCCGAGACTGCCAAGCTAAATGCTGGCGAGGCAAAGGATATAGCAAACGAGGCGAAAACAGCGGCTGGAAATGTTGATGAAAAGATCAACAAGGCTTTGGAAGAAATTGGCGCGTGGAAAGAAGTCGCAGTAGACGACCCAGAACATCCCGGCCAAACAATGAAGGTCTGGAAAAGGATAAAAATGGCATCCACTGAAGAGATGGAGAACGCAAAGGCTGGCATTATCTATGCCCAGCGACTTGGCGAAGTCAACACCCGAGCTATAACAGAAGAAATAAAAGGAAGTGACGATAACTCTCTAACTTATTTCTTCAATCTAGCCGCCGCTAAATTTAATCTTAAAATTATCGGCATCGGCATAAACCAAGTGAAGAGCCAAGGGTTGTTCTCAGGTAAAAACGATACCGTTGAAGAGTTCCGAACATTTCTTATCAAAGGGTTCCAAAAAAAGTTCCGTAAAACTAAAGAAGAATCGGAACTGATGGTAAAAAAATTAACCGAGGGCATGGACCCAAAGTAGGAAAGGAAACCAAATAAAAAGTAAAACATAATCGATCTTATTAAACCGACAAAAGGAGGTGAATAAAAGGTCGGTTCAAGTATTAGCTTCAGGACATCCTGAGGCTATTATTTTATAAAAAAAGCACGGACTATCTAAATCCGCGCTTTTTCATTAAGTAAAATTTAACTTAAACTCCCTTTTATTAGGTTACAGGCCATGAGAAACTTCACCACCAGGGCCAGGGATTTTAGCTATTGAGCTTTTGGCCATTGAGGTAAAAAAGGTTTTATATTGCTGCAACCTCAATAAGTAATCGGAAAGATATTCTTGAACAGACTTTCTTTGGTTAAACAATATCTTAAATTGCATTAACTGGTCGTGGTTCCAGGTGCCTGAATTTTTCTTGCCTAAATTGTCTAAATAGATTAGGTCGGCTAAACGGTCTTTGGGTACAGCGAAGTTCTTTACTAAAATATCATCAACATAATCTAGATGCTTTTTTAAGTCTATTAAATCTAAGCCACTGGAGGCCTCCTCAAGGCTAACCAATTTCGCTATGTTTTCTTTTATTACTTCTTGGGTTAAGGAGTCGGAATTAGCGATAAATTCTTTAATCTCATTTAAGTTGCTCCCGATTTGGTTAAGTTGAATAGAGATTTTCTGACCGGTTAACATTTCTTTGGGAAGCTCGCTTTGATGAATTCTAATATAGTCAGCCACATCTTGGCTGAAGCTTTTGGAAGGTGGCTCAATTTCTGAACCGATTGGCGGTGCATGGCGTCTTTCTATTTCTGCTATGGCGTCTCGTTGGGCATACGGGATATCTTTATAATCATGTTCAACACGGGTAGGCTGTTGTGGGTGATGCTCTACTTGATAATCAATAAAGGGTTTCGGGCTACGGCCTGACTCTACTGGCTTTTCAAGGGGAGGGCTGGCTTTAGCGCCTGCGCCCAAATCAACATCTTTTTGTCCGCCACCGCCTTGGGTGTCCAATATGGATTCACCTCCTTTGGGGGACACTTTTATACCACCAGGTATTTCCTCTTTTAGCGCCCCGCCTAATCCTCGGGTGGGTTGGTCTAAATCACTGGGTTCTAAAGAAGCAGAACCTTTATAAAGCTCAATTTTGCTAAAATCTGCGTTCTTAAAAGAATTAGGGTGATGCCTAATAACATCCCACCAATTATCTCCTTTTTGAATAGTTATTTTTTCAATCACATTACCGTGAGCGTCACTTAAAATAATTTCATTGCCTGGGTGAACATTATCCCACTTATCAACATCAAAACCCCAACCCTTAAGCATATTAATAGTATTGCCAATCTCCCTATTGCTCATCGGCGACAGGGGGACGTGCTCTGCTGATTTGGCTACTGAAGCTGCAACCTCCGCAGCCTTAGCGCCTTGACCGGCCTTGGCTCCGGTACTGGTTGACACTACCTCTGTTACACGGTGAACTTCGGAAGGTGGTTTATAAGGTGGGTTTTTGGTGAGATAATCATCGTCTGGAGTTGCTATTCTACTGGTTGTTGTTCTGGGTACTTCTTGAGACGCATTCGCAGGCCTTACTGGAAGGTGTTCAACCACTTGATGGGTTGGACGCGTGGAAAGAGGTATATTTTTTAAAGTTTCTTGGCTGCTTGGTGAACTTACCGGAGGGTGTTCTGGAATAATATTGGTTTCTGGAGACCCCGTATGGACTTCTGGCGGGGTATGAGTAGCTAAGCTGTCTCCTACTGAACCAGCTTGGCTGGCTCGGCTTTCCATAGCGGCTACGGCATGGTTGGCCAATTCTAAACCAAACAAGGCGCCAGCTGCCCCTCCTAAAATCCGAAAAGTCCATTTTCTTTTAGTGTTAGTTTTTTGTTCTTTTTTTAGGCCCTCTTCTGCTTCTTCCTGTTCTGCTGAACCATAGAACTCTCTAAATCTATCTTGCAAAGAGGCTTCTGATTTTTGAAGCATTAATTCATTGGCTAATTTAAATTCATGTTCGGATAAAGTTTGGCGCTGTTTTTCAATAGAGATACGATTTTTATCAGTAATTTTGATTTGATTAAGGGCGGCTCTAATTTCAATAATCCTGTCACGATAATCGGCTAAATTCTCTTTGGGGTTAAGGCCCTGCAATTCAGCAAAAGATTGCTGTAAGGCTCTTTCAGGTGTTTTACTGGCACCGATAAATCTTTCAGCGGCCATACCCAATCTAATACCGCCATAAAAACCAGAAAGCGCCCTCAAAAAGGGCTGCTGCAAGGAAGCGGTGGCAACGGCCAAGGTGGCGGCGTTTAAGGTAATACCCCTGGAAAGCTCGTCCCATTTGGTAGGGTTCATTAGTTTAAAACATTTGGCGTTGGCTACGGCCTTAGCCCAACGGGAAAAACGACCTTCTTTTTTTGCTTCAGCAACCTCTTCAACCCTTCTTTGGATTTTATCATCCATAGCATAAACCGAAGCTGTTAATTGGGCTAACTGTTCTTTTTCGGTTGTAGAGAGATTTTTAAATTGATCCTCCACCCCTTTAGCCTTTGGCCCATAATTTAAGAGATTGAGGGCTCGCTCGGTATAGCCATCTATTTGTTGCTGTTCCTGATCGGCTGGTCCCATTGAGCCAACCTTGCTTTCTACCAACTGCCTTCTTTTCGCTGAAGCAACCAACATTAACAAATCATTGGTAAGGCCGTCTGTACCAGATTGAGCCAACTGTTCTTTATGTTTTTTAATCTGTCGCTCTTTGCCAAATTTATTAGTTAAAAAGGTATCCAACATTCTAACGCCCCCTGTAATGGCCAAACCAACAGCTGGCGTTAAAGCAGCGCTGGTAATACCACCAATTAAGAAGTAGCCTCCAGCCTTAATGCCAGTAATTAAACCAGTATTGACGGCTCGCAAGGTAGTTGTTTGGCTGGCCTCTTGGACGATAGAAGCCTTTAAAGCGTAATAAATTTGCTCGCAGTCTTTTTTAACTTCGGCGTCAGAGTTGTTAAAATAGCCTGATTTTTTAAGGGTTTGAACCATTTCATCAATGGTTCCGACTTCATCGCCCTTTTTAGACTTAGTTTCCAACAAGGATTTAATCACGGTATCCTTAAGGGATTGGGCGATTTCTGGTGAAATCTCTAAGTCTTTTGTCTTTTCACCCAAAAATATCCTATCTTTTAGGCTTAAAACGCTGCCGGCTTCAAACTTCTGGGCTAAATCAACCAGTTCAGCCTTCTTCTCCTCAAATTTGACAGGCTCTTTGGGTGCTGGGGTATATGGATTAAGCTCGTCTAATTTGTCTTTGGAAATATCGCGATACTCCATGCGGCCTTGAACCATCTTTTGCACCCGCACCAGTTCGCGGCCACGATATTTAGCTTGCTTGCTTTTGTTTTCTGGGAAATCAATGATATCCCAACCGCTATCAACGTGGTCCTTTTCTTTAATGGCCACCTGGTCACCAAGACGAAATTCTGCAGTTTCTCTTTTAGTTTTTAGATTTTCCAGAGCCAAAGTAGCGTCAGTGGCTTCTTTCTCGGCCTCCTTGGAGGCCTCTTTTATAGTTTCAGAGCCGCCAGCTTTCTCTTTGTCAGTTAAGGTGTCTGCCTTTTGAATCACACCCTCCATTTGGTCTCCCTCTGTTTGAAAATTGGTTAATCGGTCGTGAATTGCTTCTTGATTAACTAAAACCTCTTGCTCTAAAGTATTGATTTCTTGTTGAAACCCCACCTCTGGATTAGCCCCCAACAGTTCCTCCCTGGAAAGCTTCAGAACCCTGTTGATATCCAAAATCCCCTTATCGTTTCTTTTGGCTAACGAAAAACTATCGCCCTCTCTTTGTACGATTTCCCAACCAGCGTCAACCCTACCTTTTTTGGTTTTGATTTTCACTTCTTGGCCAACAGAAAATTCATTATTGTCTAAAATCGCAGAAACTTCTTTGGGGCTCTTGAGATTGTTAATATTATTGGGAACCATAAGATTATAGTTTAAAATTTACCTTATGTTTTTTAAACTTTCCCTCGTTTTAACCAGGCGTCTTTCTTCAGCCTGGCTCAAGAGGGCCGTTATCTTTTTATCCCTATCTTTCTTGAGTTGCTCAAGTTTGGCAGAAAAGTTTTGATAAATGGCCTCTATCTGCCTTAAGGCTTCTTCCTTAGGTAGGGATTGTAATCTTGAATGGGACATAATAATTAAAACGCGATAAACTATCCGGTTACTTGTTTAACTGTAGCTAAGTATTCCTCTTGAAATTCACGCAAAACATCAGCCATTTTTTCAGCAAAATCTTCAATATGCGAATCATAAAAAGCAAAGATGGCTTTGGGGCTGGTGTCAGGCTGCTTTTCTAAGGTTCCAGTAAGCTCGGAGAGGTCACTATCGCTTAACAAAGCAGTTGCCTCTATCCCAAGTTTTTTGAGCAACAGAGTCCTTAAACTTTCTTGATAGTTGGCTATAATTTGAGGCGATAAATTGACGAAGCCTGCTTTTTGGATAGTTTCATCAATAAATTGTTGGATAAAATCTTGAGGCATTTAAGTTCATTTTGACCAAAGTTTATTATATTAAAATATAAAATAACCTGTTGGTCAAAGGTAAAATTAAATTTAAAAATCTGAAATTATTTAATTATAATCCCAACTGAAAACAAAAACAGTGTTAATAACTTATTTTTAACGGAAAATAAAATAGCCCAAAGGCAATAAAATAGCTAAGGCTGCAATAGAGATAAGGATTTTCAAAATAATTGATTTGAGGCGTGGGGAAGAGGGGAGTGTCTTTTGAAAAAACTGGAACAGGGGATTATGTTCAGGAACACTAAGGCTGGGCCAGTAAAAAGGCTTTTCTTTTTTAACTAAAATAATCAAGCAAGCACCCATTGCCTCTTTTAGGGCTTTTTTGTGCTTCTTGATAATCTTTTTAATGCCTCCCATGGCACTAAGATTGGAGAGGATGTGCAATATTTTTTCGGTTTCAAAAATAGCAGAAAGCTCTTTATTAAAAACCAGTATCTTATCGCCTTCTTTAGTTTGACCCTCCAAAACATTGGAAAACAAATTGTTAGCGGCTCCAGGCAGACTGTCAGCCACGTTAGTAACTTGGCCATCTCTTAAGAGATAAACCTTAACCCCAGTCAGCCGGCTAACTTTTAAAACCAAGTCGGGCCCTAAAGATAAAGCTACAAAACTTAAATTACCACCCAAATTAAAACCCTCTTTTTGGGGTATCTCAACCAAAAATTCATTGGCCCTTTCTAAGGTTCTTTTAAGAATATCCGCCTTAGGCGGCTCTGGTTGGTTGGGCTGAAGGGAATAATAATTCTGTTGAATAAATTGAAGGAAGCGATTTAAAATTCGGGGGCCTTTTTCAGGCATATTCCTGATCTCACCGAACAAAAAAAGCTCACCAACGGCAAACTCCCTTTTGTTGCTTGGTTTAAAGCAAGCGGTTTCAAAAGCCGAACTGGCCTGGTTACGATTGAAATAAAGCTCCAAAATTTGAGACATAATAATAAATTTAAAATGCGAGCTGCAAAAATCAAAATGAAAATCTAATTTGATGTTTAAATTTTACATTATCTTATATTATTATACCCTTTTCTTTGGGCAATGAAAATGTTAATATACAATAATCAAATTGGGTTTGTAGCCCACCGGTAGTAGAAATTCTACGAATTTCACTATGGGGCAAGCAGATAGTTAAGGCGTTCGTTCATCCCGTTAGATATGGGCATATAGCTCAGTTGGCTAGAGCGCTGTCCTCACACGACAGAGGTCTCTGGTTCGAATCCAGATATGCCCATAATGTTTTAATTAACTTGCAAATTATGCCCCGTAGGAGAATTTCGGCAGTTATTTAAAATAATTACTAAATCCAAGCGAGGTAAATAAAAGATCAATAAATTCTCCCGTAGAAGAGCAGAGCTCTCTATGGGACTAATCCAGCAGACAGCTTCGCTGTTCTGCTGGGCTCTACAAGGTATGGCAAAACAAATTATTGGCTGGGTACTCTTAATAAGCGGCCTCATGCTGATTGTCTGGGGTCTAGTGGAGTCCTGGCAGATTTTCAAAGGTCAAAAGGAAGCACCGGCTATCTTTAAAGCAATCCCTGCGGGAGGGAGCTCCCTGCAACTTCAAACCAATCTGCCCGGGATTAACGCAGACCAACTACAAAAGCAAATGCAGGAGGCCGTGGACCAACAGCTGGGTAAAATAATTCCTCAAGACACTATTACTAAAATTTTCAATTTGGTCAGTTGGTCTTTGTTTATCTTTATCCTTTTCGCCGCTGGCGGCAAAATAGCCATCATTGGCGTAAATTTGCTTAAGCAAAACAAAAACAATGCCTAAGGCTTCTCCGCAAGGGAACATTTTTGCGGCCTTTATATTTTGGCATCTCTGTGAGGCCCCCAAAGCCATCACTACAATCTGGAAAAATTATCTATTTTTCTATTGGGAGTATTTTTCAATTCCCATTTTACTGAAAACCCTTTTCAACCATTGGCGCAAATTAGTTAACTCTTACGGCAGGGGTTTTGATATCAAAAGATTTTTTTCTACTTTGGCTGAAAACTTGATTTCCAGGTTTTTGGGTTTTCTGGTTAGGGCTGTCACTATTATAATCGGCTTACTGTTTGAATTGGCAGTTTTAGCGGGCGGGTTTTTGCTTTTAGTGGCCTGGTATTTGTGGCCGCTTATTTTTATTTTAGGCAATCTGATAGGCCTATATTTGATAATCTAACCTCCTAAATCTTACGGAATTTAATAAAATGACCTTTGATTTAAAAAGGACCGCTATCTACAAAGCAGTTAAATGGGCCGACAACCCTTTGTCTAAAGGAAGTAGGCCTTTAATTATGTGGCTGGTTTTGGTAGCTATTGCTTTAACTATTATTTTTATCCAGGGGGTGTTGCTGGAAAACTTGACCAACCTTTGGCTGGACAGATTGTTGGGCGTAGCCATTTTAACATTTCTGTGGGGAATCTTATTTTGGCAGTTAAACGCTTTTTTAGAAACCAGCTTTAAAAAACCAAAATTAAACCATAGCCTTAAAGAACTGCTGAATCAGCCGGCTGATTTCAATGCCGCTGATTTTTTAGATTACCAAGCAGCCCAAGCCTTCAAAAAAGCAGGGGGATTAAAAGGGCAAAATAATTCCAGCTCGGCCCTTTTGTTAAGCCTGATTAACCAAAGAAGTGAGTTAATCAAGTTCGTTTTTGCCAGGGCCGGTTTGATAGAAAAAGCCATCACAAAAGAGCTGAAGGATGGTTTGGGCAAAACTTTTCCCAGCGAAAATTGGCAGCTGATTATTATAGAGGCTGGCCAAAGAGCCGTTCAAACCAGCAAAGAAAGAATCGGGGTGGGGGATTTGTTGATTGTTTTAAGTGGAATTGATGATGTTTGGCAAAAATTTTTACTCAACAATGATCTAACCAAAAATGATATTGGGCATTTGGTCAACTGGTATGAGCGAGCCTTGAGCGAATGGCTGTCGCAAAAAAGATTTTGGGATCTAACGAACTTAAAAAAACGGGGTAGTTTGGCCCGCGACTGGGCTTTCGGCTATACCCTTACTTTGGATAGGTTTATTGGAATTGATTATGTGGCCAAAGCTCAAAGAACTGGTTTTAGAAAAATAATCGGGCATGAGTCTGAAATAAAAGAAGTAGAAAGAATTTTAAGCAAAACCAGCCAAAACTGCGTTTTGCTGGTAGGGGAAGCGGGGGTTGGCAGGAAAAGTATTATTGAGGCCATTGCCCAAAAATCATTTTTTAGCGCCAGCACCAAGGCCATTAATGATAAAAGGGTAATCCAGTTTGACATTTCACTGTTAGCGAGCTCCACAGACTCGCAAGAAGAAGCCGAATCAGCGTTGGACCTCTGTTTCGCTGAAGCAGTTAGAGCAGGCAACATCATTTTAATTATTGATAACCTACATCAGTTTACAACCCAAGAGAGACAGGCTGGCATAATGAACATCACGGCCATCTTGAGCCGCTATTTGCCGCTGCAATCGTTTAAACTCATAGGATTAACAACCTACGAAGGCTTGCACCAAGTTTTAGAGAAGAACCCAAGTCTGTTAAATCAATTTGAAAAAGTGGAGGTGGGGGAAATCTCAAGCGAAGAAGCCCTGATTTTGCTGGAAAATTTTTATGTACCCAACTTAGAACTGAAATTAAAAAAAATGATAAGCTACAAAGCCCTAAGGTCCCTAGTGAATTTAAGCGTTAAGTATATGCCTCAAATACCTCTGCCAGACAAAGCAGTTAGGTTATTGGATGAGGCTAGCACTTACTTAAATATCTACACTAAAGAATCTGTTTTAGAAGAACGTCACATTAGAAAGGTTATCACGGAAAAAACCCAAATACCGTTAGAAGATTTACAAAAACAAGAAAAAGAGAAGTTACTAAACCTGGAAAAATTACTGGGGCAGAGAATTATAGGGCAAAAAGAGGCCATCGGCGAGATATCGTCGGCCTTAAGAAGAGCTAAGGCTGAAGTTAAAACTAAAAAAGGACCAATGGGATCATTCCTGTTTCTGGGGCCAACAGGTGTTGGTAAAACAGAAACGGCCAAGGCTTTAGCAGCCATTTATTTTGGTTCAGAGCAAAAAATGATTAGATTGGATATGACCGAATTTCAAAATCCCTCTGACATCGCCAGGCTTTTGGGAACGCCAGAGGAAGGAGGCCTTTTAACTGTGCCCGTTAGGGAGAGTCCGTTTTCTTTAGTGTTATTGGACGAAATAGAAAAAGCGCACCCCAATATCTTAAACTTATTTTTGCAGGTTTTGGATGAAGGATTAATAACCGATGGGGTTGGCAAAAAGGTTAATTTTCAAAACACGATTATTATCGCCACCAGTAATGCCGGAGCTGAATTAATTAGAGAAGATATTGCTGACGATACACAAATGGATATTGTGAAAACCGAGCTCTTAGATAAAATCTTTAAAGAAAACATCTTCCGGCCAGAATTTATCAACCGTTTTGATGGGGTTGTTGTTTTCCATTCGCTTAGCCAAGATGATTTACTCCAAATCGCCCAATTATTATTGAAGCAATTAGCCAATCAGCTCCGCGACAAAGGAATTGTTTTAGCAATAACCAAACCGCTCAAAGAAAAAATTGTGTCCTTAAGCTATAATCCAGCTTTTGGGGCTCGGGAAATGAAAAGAGTTATTCAAAATAAAGTGGAAAATATTTTAGCTGATGCTATACTGAAAGGTGCTATAAAACGGGGGGACATCATTGAGCTATCGCCCAATGATTTTGCAGTCGTCAAACTTAATCAATAATCATTTATGCTTAGCAATGTACCAAAAAGAAATATTGCCTTGGCCGCAGCCGCTATTTTAGTGGTGGCCAGTGGCGTCATCTTGAATCTGACCGGTATTTGGAAGATTGATTGGAGCATCTTCCAGGGCGGAAGCTCAAGTAAAATTATTGAGGATGCTTTAGAAAAAACCTTAACAACGGGGGCGTTTAAGTTTGAAACAGAGATTACTGCTGATCTGTCGGGCATTGTTAATTTAGACGAAGCAACCAAGGGAACGGCAGAAAACCAAACAGTCCTTAGCTTAGCGCTTAAAGTAAGCGGTTTCTTGAACCAAAAGGACAAAAACAATATCAAACAAAATGTTTTAGCTGACGCTATTTTACAATCAGGAGGGCTACAAATGAACGGGAATGGCGAATTAAGGATAATAGGGGAGAAGACATTTTTTAAAATTAATAGCCTGCCGGAATTTCTTGGTAATCTGGGGTTAGCAAAGGGGCAATGGGTTTACCTTGACAAAAACTCAACGCCAGGGGAAGCCCCTGAACTAACAAAAGAGCAATATCAATTATTAGCCAGTGAATTGGCTGCCTTACTGAAAGGAAAGGGGCTTTTTGGAATCAGAAAAACCGTAGGGATAGAGAAGGTTAAAGAGATGCAAAGCAAGCATTATATCGTTTATCTAAACAAAACAGCCGTGAAAAAGGTAGCTCCAGACTTCTTTAAGTTAATTGCTAAATACTTGCCGGAACAAGACAGGGCCGACTATGAATCAAAATTGAACGACCTGTATAAAGAATTACCGAAAGCCATAGATGAGCTGTGGAAAACAACAGGAGGATTAACCTTTAATATTTGGATAGCCGATGACCGAGTTGTGCAAATTAAGTGGGAAAAGGAAATGGACCTAAGCAACCTTGAAGCCTTAAAGGCCCAGATTAAAAAGGCGAGGGGCAATCTGTCCATCTCTTTAGCTTATTTTGATTTTGACCAAGAGGTAGCGGTGGAAGAACCCCAAGACGCCAGGCCTCTTGATGAGGTTTTAGCTACGAGCACCGCACCAGTTAGCCCCACACAATTATTGGAATAAAAAAATCATGTATGAAAATAAACGACCAACTGAAGCCAAAATTTAGATGTATAATCCATGGCAGTTTCCAAAAACATTATGGGCTCATCAAGCAAGTCCATAAAATCTTCATTGAAGCAGGTATTGAAGTTTTGGCCCCTTCAATGGGAGAGATTAAGTCTATTGACGACGGTTTTGTCTTTTTAGAAACCGACCAAGAAACTGACCGGCGGATGGTTGAGCTGATTTATTTACACAATTTGAAACGGTTGGGCGAAAACGGATTCAGCTACTTCGTAAACCCAGAAGGGTATATTGGCCGCGCTACTTCCTATGAGCTAGGCATAGCTCAAATCTCCAATACTCGTTGTTTCTTTACGGAACAACCTATTGACCACCCAGCTTATATCCATAAAAATTCTATTTGGCAGGCAAGGCGATTGGCAAATTATATCTTGGAGAATAATAGCTTACCAGCACCAATTATTAAGCGGGATGAAAAAACAATCCATCAACTTTGGTTAGATATGATGGTGCCTGGCTCTGTAGTCGCTGTTGGTGGAATTATTGAGTTTGATAATTGTAAATCAAGTACCGAAAAAGAAGTTTTACTAGTGAAAACCCATAAATGGGGAGGAAAATATTCGGTTATTGGCGGAAAGCTTAAAAGAAATGAGCGTTTGGATGAAGCCTTCGTGCGTGAAATCAAAGAAGAAACCGGGTTAAGGGCAACCATAGGACAGCATATCTGCACCTTTGATCAAATCAAAAATTCTGGTTACTATCTAACTGGCACCCAGCATATCTTTATTGACAAGGTAGCCAAGGTTAACAAAAAAAGAGTTCAATTAAATAGCGAGGCTGAAGACTATATCTGGATTACCCCCAAAACGGCTTTAATGGAGCTCCCACTAGAACCCAACGCTAAATACACTTTAGAGTTATACTCCAAGATGACAGTGGCTTAGTTTGGGTATTGACATTGTTTTTTGATCTGCTAAAATTAGAGGCACAATACAATGTTAACTAAAAACAATTGCATAGAAAATAAGACGCGAGGAAGTAGTTAAAAGCCATTAAGTTTTTGATGGTCTTTAACTGCTTCACCAGAGGCAGTTTTTTAATTCTCTGTCGCCAGAAAGAAGACTGGGCGAATGAAGGTCTTTCCAATTGAATAGTTTCATTAGGTGCAAAAAACAAAATAAGTTTAAGTTAATTAAGTAACAATGATTAACATTGATTGCTGGCTGAATTATGGGCAGATGAAGGATGCCTCGGGAGCAGGAGGCGACGAAGGACGTGGCGTGGCTGCGATAAGCCTCGGGGAGCTGCTTAGCAAGCTATGATCCGGGGATTTCCGAATGGGGAAACCCTATTACGTAAACCGTAATAATCCAATCTTTGATTGGATGCGAACCTAGGGAAGTGAAACATCTCAGTACCTAGAGGAAAAGAAAACAAATCCCGATTTTTCGGGAAAAATTCCCCCAGTAGTGGCGAGCGAAAAGGGAATAGCTCAAACCGACCTTCTTTTTGAGAGTCGGGGTTGTAAGGGGATAGCGTCCGGGGCATTGAACGGCTAGATACCATCATTATCCGTTCAATGTTTTACGGAGGGAGAAAATTTAGGCAAAGTTGTTAATTGAACGGCCTGGGAAGGCCGGCCAAAGAAGGTGATAGCCCTGTAA
>JAQTPV010000006.1 GCA_028712605.1 Minisyncoccota bacterium
CGCCTGTTTCTACGCGCAACGATGCTGATGACATTAAGGATAAGTCAGCCACAGAGCAAGTTGGCGCTTTGGTTTCCTTGGCCTTAAGTTCAGGGGTCAGTAAGGCTATTCATGTTGCTCAAGATCTTAACAACCCTGCTATTTTAGATGAACTGCACGATACTTTAATTGATACTTATTTCAACCAGCTAGTCCAAATGGGGATTATCAAATTACAATAAGGTGCTTTTTATGATTCTCAATTTTCAAAGCCCTATTCCTTGGAACATTATTCTATCAGCCGGAGTAATTATTTTGGCTGTTCTTATTTTATTTTTTTCATTTAGGCGCGAAAGAGCGCGTCGCTTTTTACAAAGAGGGTTAGGCGCTCAATTATTTTTGGTAAGCGTGCCCCAGATGATTTTGCAGCCCGGGGAAAAAGAGTCTACCTTAGAGGAGTATTTAAAACCAGCGGAGCAGTTTTTCTATGGCCTATCGGCCGCTAAAGACTATCACAAATTGAAGAGATGGCTCTTCGGCAATCCCAGTATTGTTTTTGAAATTGCAGTCAATCGTCTCAGCGAAGAAATTAATTTCTATTTTGCTTGCCCCAGGAGGTTATCTGGCATGATTGAAAAGCAGGTTTTGAGCTTTTGGCCCAAAGCCAGCGTTCAACCAGTTAACGATTACAATATTTTCAACCCGGAAGGGGTTTCTTTGGGTGCTGCAGCTATCTTGGAGCGTTCAGCTGTTTTGCCGTTGAAGAATTATCAAGAGCTAAGGGTTGACCCGCTTTCGTCTATCACCAGTGTTTTAACGAAACTAGCCAAAGCGGGAGAGGGGGCGGCTGTTCAGGTTTTGGTGAGGCCAAGCAAACCCTTGCATAAAAGAGCAGCTAAGGTAGCGCAATCTATCCAAAAAGGCGGCAAGGTAGAAGATGCTTTGATTGGCATGGGCGATAATGTTTTTACTAAAACGAGTGATTTCCTGTCCGCTCAGAAATCTAAAAAACCAGAGGATGATTTAAAGAATAAGCAAGAGGTAACCCCTATCCAACAGGAGATTATCGCTGCTATCACCAAAAAAGCTGCTCAGCCCATCTTTGATGTAAACTTAAGATTGTTGGCCTCTTCCAGTGATATAGATAGGACAAGGATAGTTTTAGCGGAGCTGGAAAGCGCTTTTGACCAGTTTAATACTGGCTTAGCCAACCGTTTAAAATTTAAGCATCCAAAACGAGGCAAGCTAAAGAGTTTGTTTTATTATTTTTCTTTTCGTATTTTTGACGAGAGAAATAGCATGAAACTTTCGGCTGCTGAACTGGCTGGCATCTTCCACTTTCCCTTAACTCAACTATTAACTCCGCACCTGAAGTGGTTAAAGGCCAAGCAAGCCCCACCGCCAGAGAATATGCCTGAAGAGGGATTAACAATCGGCCAAAGTGTTTTCCGAGGTGAGGAAAGGTTGGTGAGAATGCTCCAAGATGATAGAAGGCGTCACTTCTATATTATTGGGCAAACGGGCACCGGCAAGTCTGCCTTTTTATCTAATTTAGTTAGGCAGGATATTGAAAGTGGCGAAGGTCTTTGTTTAATTGACCCGCATGGCGAGTTGGCGGAAAAAGTTTTAGCTGCTATACCGCCTCAACGAGCTGAAGACGTTATTTATTTCAATCCTGCAGACCCGGAAAGGGCTTTGGGATTAAATATGCTGGAATATAATGCCGAATTTCCGGAATCAAAAACCCTTGTGGTTAACGAAATGTTAGAGATTTTTGAAAAGCTATATAATTTGCAGGCCCATGGATTTGGCGGCCCGATCTTTGAGCAGTATATGAGAAACTCTTTGTTGTTAGTCATGGAAAGCCCAGAGTCTGGCTCCACTCTCATTGAAATCCCTAGGGTTTTAGCCGACACAGCCTTTAGAAAGTATAAGCTATCTCATTGTAAAAATATTGTCGTTAAAAACTTTTGGGAGCTAGAGGCTGAAAAAGCCGGAGGGGAGGCTTCTTTAGCTAATATGGTGCCTTATATTACCAGCAAGATGAATATTTTTATTGCCAATGATATGATGCGGCCGATTATTGCCCAGCAGAAGTCCGCTTTCAACTTTCGTGAGGTTTTGGATTCTCGCAAGATTTTATTGGTTAATTTATCTAAAGGCTTGTTAGGCGATACCAATAGTTTCCTATTGGGTATGATTATTGTGGGCAAGCTAATGATTTCAGCTTTATCTAGGGCCGACGTTCCCGAAGAGCAAAGGCCAGATTTTCATTTGTATATCGATGAGTTTCAAAATGTAACCACTAAAACCATTTCCTCTGGTTTGTCGGAGGCTAGGAAATACCATCTTGATTTTATGCTGGCCCATCAGTTCATTGGCCAGCTTGATGAGCCAACCCAGAAGGCTATTTTTGGCAACGTGGGCTCAATGATGGTTTTCAGGGTTGGTGCTGACGACGCTAAATACTTAGTCACCCAGTTTGGCCCGACCTTTGATGAAAAGGATTTAGTAAATTTAGATAATTATAACGCCGCTTTAAGGCTGTTAATTCGGGGCGAAACATCCAAGCCTTTTAATATCGTAACTTTAGCGCCTAAGAATGGCGATCCAGAAATTGCTAAGTTAATTAAAGAGCTGTCTCGCGCTAAGTATGGGAAAAATAGGGCCTTGGTGGAGATGAATTTATCAGAAAGGTTACAGCAGAAATTTTGACACTTTTTTAAAATAGCATTACAATAAAATAAAATTCTTATTATATGGCAACATCACCAGACAATTTACGTAATCCGCTTGAGAAGGAACGGCCGCAAGATGTGGCGCCCTGGGAACGAGAGGCTGAAGAGCAGAGGCAAAATCTATCAGAGCAATATGCTGAAAAGAATGCGTTTAAAGAAAGCACAAAAAGTGGAATTGACAGTCAAATAGAGGACTCCGTACAGCGGCAAAATGAGGAAATCGCTTTAAATTGGTTTAATAGCAAGAAGGCAGAATTGCGCAGTAAGGGTATCCCCGTTGACGTTTCTGATGATCAGAAGATCAATATTGCTATTCAAGAAGGTGCCTTTGAGGAATTGAAGAAATTTAAGGATATGTCGGTGGATGAGGTTGCTGGCTTGTCTGGCCAGGAAAAGAGCCGCTACCGGAAATATCAAGAAACCCAAGAATTGAATTTGCTAAAAACGGATTTACAAAAAGATGCTGTGCCCATCGGCAGTTATGCCTTAAGCTTTAATTTTTTAAATAAAAAATATAAGGCTTTAAATAGTGAGATAGAGAATCTTCAAGCTCAACCCAATCCACCAGCTGAAATTATTCAACCTAAGGTTGAAGCATTGAATAAACTTTTTACTTTAAGGTTGGATGCGGCTGAAAAAATATACGGGAAAAACTTTGCTAAGGAGGTGTCGGAGGGTATTGAGGTTGATGCGGATGCTGTTTTAAGGCGGCGCTTGACACCGATTGGTATTTCCGCTGATAAGGATGATTATATCCGGATGAATTTAGGGGCTACGACGAATGCAGAGATAAAGAAAAGCGTTTTTGATAAGGATTGGATAGCCATACCCGAGGCTGATAGAACCACAAAGTATGGTGGGAATATGGATCTTTTTGTGGCTGAAAAAATTGCTGATATTCAAACAAAAATGACAAAAGATGGGAGAAAATTTTTTAGGAAAAGAATGGGCGGTGATTTAAGCGTAAGTCAAATTTTAACCTTGTTATCAAAAGGCATGAATCCGACAGAATTCCGAAGTAAGTGGAGCTGGCGGGGGAGACTATTACAATTCAAAGCAGATGGAGAGACTATGTCGCCTGATGATTTCCATACGAAAATGGCCCAATTCACTACAGAGGTTGAAACAGTGGCCCAGGGAAAAGCCAAGGGTAAACTAAATGATTTCTGGGAGGCAGAGGCCAAAAAGGCTAAAGATGGAGAGTTTGATCAAGTTATACAAGAACGGCTTGATGGGCTTGAGCGTTTAAGTCCCTCTAAGATAAAAGAGATGTTCGGTCAACTGAAAGATCGTTTGGTTGCTGAATGGCAGACCGGTGAATTAAAAAAAGATCCCAAAACAAGGGAGCAAATTCAGAAAATTCAAGAAAAGTGGGGCGGGAAAACAGCGGTAGATACTGCTAAGTTCGTAGCTGATGTTTTTCAGGGTAAGGGCCTGGAGAGATTGGGAGAGGGAACCTTGTTACAGGACGTGGGCCTTTGTTATGACTTTTTTCAAAGTTGCGGTATTGATTTACCGCGGGCTGAAATTAAGAATTATTTGAAAGCTAATCAAGAGAAGTATAAAAAAACGAAGAAGAAGGGCAAGGGCTTCATGAGCTTCATCTTTGGGTTTTTTGAAAAGAAAAAGGAGCCAGTTGCTCCAGACAAGAAAAAAGGCAAGACGAAGAGGGGCGGGAGCACTTCAGCGGGAGGTACTGGTATGCCTCCGGGTGGCTTTGACCCTTTCGGTGGCTTTAGGCCGTAAATCAACTTTAAAATAAAATGTTATTATGGATAATCCATTTCTTCACAATGACGCCTTAATCAGATTTATCCAGGCTTGCGGGCTTGACGAGGAAGGCAAGCAATTTTTGATTTCTAAGGTGCCCCAACTTGATGATGAAGAGCGAATTTCTCTTTTTGAAACCTTAAAAGAAGTGTTTTTATTGGATATGGAGCAAAAAGAATCCTTGGAGCGGCTGAATCAATATTTGCATAGTTAGTGCCTTAGTTTTTTGATTAAATCTCTTATATCGGCTGCTCGTTCAAAGTCTAAGTTGGCGGCAGCTTGTTTCATTTCGGCTTCTAAAATTTTAATATCATTGATGGTGCCGAACTCGGCCATTATCTGCTTTTCCTTACTGGCAAATTGCCAGTTTTTTATTTCCTTATTAATCGCTTGAGGAGTAATGCCGTGCTTTTTATTATATTGAACCTGTATCTTCCTGCGCCTTTCTACTTCTTTAATGGCTGATTTCATAGAAAGAGTGAGCTTATCGGCGTATAAAATTACGCGACCGTCTATGTTGCGGGCTGCTCGGCCCATAGTTTGAATTAAAGTGGTTTCGTTCCTTAAAAACCCCTCTTTATCAGCATCTAAAATAGCCACTAAGGCTACCTCTGGCAAATCCAAGCCCTCCCTTAATAAATTAATGCCGATAATAACGTCAAATTCACCTTGCCTTAGTTTGTTTAAAATTTCAGGGCGTTCTAGGGTTTTAACTTCCGAGTGCAGATATTGAGCCTTGATGCCTTGCTGCTTTAAGTAGTCAGCTAATTCTTCTGCCATTCTTTTAGTTAGAGTGACAGCCAGTACCCTTTGTTGTTTTTGTGTGGCTTGTTTTATTTCTAAAATTAAATTTTGCACTTGTCGTTCGGTAGGCCTAACCTCAATGGCAGGTTCTAATAGGCCGGTTGGCCTTACCAATTGCTCAACAATGAATTCTTTAGTGGCCTTATGTTTTTCATAGGCCCCGGGAGTAGCTGAAACGTAAATGGCTTGGTTAATTTTTTTCTCAAACTCTTCAAATTTTAAAGGGCGGTTATCTAAACAGGAAGGCAGCCGAAAACCATGCTCAATCAAGACATCTTTTCGGGCTTTATCGGTATTGTACATGGCATGGACTTGCGGAACAGTCATGTGCGATTCATCTATAACCACCAAGAAATCATTTGGGAAATAACCGAGTAAGGAAAAGGGGGTGGAGCCAGGCTCTCTGAATTCAAAATAACGAGAATAGTTTTCAATACCATGGCAATAACCAACATTTTGAATCATCTCAATATCATAATTAGTTCGTTGCTCTAATCTTTGGGCTTCTAATAATTTGTTTTGTTTTTTTAGTTCAGCCAGTCTTTCCTGCAAGTCGTTTTCAATATTGGCCATAGCAGTTTTTACTTTGCTCTCCGGTGATACCCAAAACTGGGCTGGGAAAAGCGTTACTTTGTGGATGGGCACGTACTTGGCATCAAGCCGGCCTTGATAATCTTTTTGATGGATTTGGCTGATTTCATCGCCGAAAAATTCTACTTTGGTAATCTTTTCTCCTGCAGCCGAAAAGACTTCTACTATTTCTCCTCTAACCCTGAAGCTGCCGGGTTTGGGGTCGGTGTCATTTCGCTGGTAAAGCAGGGCGGTAAGCCTTCTTAAAAATTCTTGCCTTTTGATTTTTTGTTCCATTTTGATCTCAAAGCTGACATTTTGGTAGTCTTCTGGTGAGCCAATATTATAAATGCAAGAAACTGAAGCTACGATGATAATATCTCTGCGTTGTATTAAATCCTGGACAGCGGCGTGGCGTAAGTGGTCAATCTGTTCGTTGATGCTGGCATCTTTTTCAATGTAGGTATCGGTTTGGGGGATATAAGCTTCAGGCTGATAATAATCGTAGTAAGAAACAAAATAGTGAACGCCGTTTTCTGGAAAGAAGTCTTTAAATTCTTGGTAGAGTTGAGCAGCCAAGGTTTTGTTATGAGAGATAACCAAGGTGGGCTTTTGCGTTTTTTCAATTACATTGGCCAAACTAAAGGTTTTTCCAGATCCGGTTACACCCAAAAGCACTTGGTGCTTAACCCCAGATTCTAAATTCCTCATCAGCTGTTCTATGGCCCTGGGCTGGTCCCCTGTGGGTTTGAATTTGGAAACTAATTTAAACATGGTAGAATAAAGAATAGGCTATGATAGCATATCTTCAGGGAAAAATCATTTTGAAAAAGGATAGTTTTGCAATTGTTGAGGTTGGCGGGGTTGGTTACGAAGTTTATTTAGCTGATGCAGCCATCAAAAAAATACCAGATATCGGCGGGTCAGTGGAGCTATTTTGCCATTTAGATGTTAACGAAAGGGGCTTGAAGCTTTACGGTTTTTTCACCTTTGAAGAATTAGAATTTTTCAAGATTGTACGTAATATCCAAGGGGTTGGACCAAGGGCAGCCTTGGAGATTTCAGGAATTGGGCCATTAGAGAAGATTCAAGCAGAGATTGAAAGCGGTAACTTGAAATTTTTGGATGGGATTTCAGGCATCGGGCCTAAAAAAGCCGCTAAGGTTATTTTGGAGTTGTCGGGTCAGCTCAAAACAGCTAAATCAATAGTTAAGAAAACAAAGGACAGCTTGGGGCAGGACGAAGCCTTTCTAGCTTTGGCTCATTTGGGCTTCCCCAAGGGGGCTATTCAGGAGGCTTTATCACAATTACCACTGGAGATTAAAGACACTCAAGAGAAGATAGCGGAGGCTTTAAAGGTTTTGGGCAAGTGATATGGGCCAAAAATACGAAGTTTTACCACATACGGCGGATTATAAGGTAAAAGTTTTCGGTAATACTAAGGAGGAGCTATTTAGCAATGCTGTTTTAGCAATGTATGATGGCCTGAAGCCTCGCCTTTCTCCTGGTAATGAGAGAATTAAAAAATCAATTTCTTTGAATTCTGCTGACTCGTCTGCCCTTTTGGCAGACTTTTTAAGTGAGGTCTTGTATCTAATGCAAGTTCATAAGGAAGTTTATAACGAGTTGAGGTTTCTTAGCTTAATTGATTCTCAACTAGCTGTTAAGTTGACTGGTCAAAAAGTAGAAGGGTTTGGGGAAGATATTAAAGCAGTTACTTATCATGATTTAGATGTGCATCAGCGAAACGACGGCTCCTGGGAAGCCATGATTTTATTTGATATTTAGCATGTTCGGTATTAATAATTTTAAAAAGATATCGGAATGGGTGTGGGAGTTGCCAAGCAATTTTAGGGCTGATATGGAAGTGCCAGCTCGGGTTTACGCTTCAGAGAAAATGCTGGAGGATATTTTTCGTGATGAGTCCATCCCGCAGTTAGTGAATACTGCTACCCTGCCGGGCCTTGTAAAATATGCTTTAGTTATGCCCGATGCTCATGAGGGTTATGGTTTTCCCATCGGCGGGGTGGCGGCTATTAGAGCGTCAGATGGTGTTATATCGCCTGGCGGCATTGGTTTTGATCAAAATTGCGGGGTTAGGGTGTTGCTTTCTGATTATCAGGCCGCAGAGCTCAAGCCATACTTAGAGAAATTAGCTGATAAAATTCAAAAAGAAGTTCCTTCTGGCTTGGGCAAGGGCAGGCAAGTTAAACTTTCTATTGAACAAATTGATAAAATTTTAGAGGGAGGCTCGAAGCATTTGGTAGAGCAAGGCTATGGTGAAGCTGGAGACATTGAGTATTGTGAGTCTAATGGCTGTATGAGGCAGGCTCAAGCCGCGGTTGTTTCTGATAAGGCTAAGATGAGAGGTAGGGATCAGGTGGGGACTTTGGGCAGCGGCAATCATTTCTTGGAGGTTCAAAAAGTGGAGGAGATTTTTGATGAAAAAGTAGCACAGACCTTTGGGCTATTCGCAGGGCAGGCGGTGGTTATGGTGCATACTGGCTCTCGGGGCTTGGGGCATCAAAACTGCACCGACTACTTGCAATTGTTAGATAAAGCGGCGTCTCAATATGGCATTAAAATACCGGACAGAGAGTTAGCGTGCGTGCCTTTTAGCTCCCCCGAAGGGCAAAGGTTTTTTTCAGCTATGGCGGCTGGCGCTAATTATGCTTGGGCTAACAGGCAGATGATAACCCATCACATCAGAAAGGCTTGGCAGACGGTTTTTAGTAAGGGTAATTTATCTTTACTTTATGATGTGGCACACAATATTGCTAAGGTGGAAACCCATGAGGTTGATGGCCAAAAAATGGAATTAGTGGTGCACCGTAAGGGCGCAACCCGTGCTTTGCCGGCTGGGCATCCAGAAATTCCAACTAAGCACAAGCAAGTCGGTCAGCCGGTATTAATACCAGGCTCCATGGGTACAGCTTCATATATTTTAGTTGGCAGTAAGGGAGGACGGGAGTCTTGGTATTCTACGGCCCATGGAGCAGGTAGGACAATGTCTCGCCATGCCGCCATTAAGTCTATTTCAGGTCAGCAGATTGTGAAGGACCTGCAAGCCCTGGGCATAGTGGTTAAATGCCATAATCTTCGTGGTATTGCTGAAGAGGCCCCGCAGGCTTACAAAAATATAGACGAAGTGGTTGAGGTGGTGCATAAGGCTGGCTTGTCTCGGAGGGTCGCTAAGTTAGTGCCGTTGGCAGTTATTAAGGGTGAATAGTTTAGCGTGGGGTTTACAAAAGGCCAAAAAGTGAGTAATATAAAGGTGTATCAAAAGCAGACAATCATTGGAGGCTTTTTATTTTATGAATAGGAAATTACCCAAGAGTCAGAGAAAATATATAAGGCTTGAAAAGGGACGCATTAGAAGGGAGTTTGGTGGTGATGCCCAGAGCCAGCAGGAGGCTTTGGCTAAGGTTTATCAAAAAATGGGTCTTGAAATTCAAGCTGTGGATAAGGGGGGCATCCAAAAGGCGTAGTTTTTGGTATAATAAAAATGGAAGCAGTTAAATCATTAGAACGTCTATTGTTGTCAGTTGGTATATTTGATATTTCTATTGAGCATGATAAAATGAAAGCATGAAAGTGCATTCAGTAGAAAAAATTCAACAACTGAAAAGACTGAGAGGGGAAGGATATAGTATTAAAGAGCTTGTGGCTGAATTAGATGTTCCACAAGCTACTGTTTGGCATCACGTTCATAAAATTAAGATATTGCCAGATTACCAAAACATTTGGAAGGCCAAAAGAGGAGGCAGCGCTAAAAGGGCCCAGAGAAATAGAGAACGGGCGAAAGAATTAGCCCATCAATTATTAGGTGGTCCGAATAGAGATTTAGTTATAGCCCTTGCGATGCTTTATTGGGCTGAGGGTCGTAAGAATAGATGCGATTTTATTAATACTGATGGAGAGATGATCAAATCTTATCTGGGGATAATTAGAAAAACAACTAACATCCTTGAAGATTCAATTAAACCCACCTTGAGAATATTTTCTGGCATGGATGAGGGTGAGTGTTTAGAATATTGGTCTCAAATTACTAAAATACCCAAACAAAATTTTCGCATTAGATTAAACGACGGAGGTACGAGGAGCAGAACAAGGCATGGAATGTGTAGAATAGAAATTAAGAAGGGGGGTATTATTTTGAAGTTGATCCAAGCCTTAATCGAAGAAATTAGGCAAGAAATTATTGATAAAGTTTCTGTCTTATGAGTAGGGCCCCCGTAGCTTAATTGGACAAAGCGGTTCCGTCCTAAGGAAAAGACTAGGGGTTCGAGTCCTCTCGGGGGCACAAAAGAAAGGTATGCTGAAAATAAATTTTAGCAAAAAACACGTTTGGCCAAGCGCAGCTGCTATAGCCTCTGCTTACTTTTCTATTGTAGCGGCGGTGGGGATTATTTTGGGGTATGTGGCCACGAGGTGGTTTATGAAGAAATACGTGGAAACCGATAAGGTAAAATCAGTTATTCTTTACTTTGGTAATTGGCGTCTCCATTTGCACCATTGGATTATGGGGACCATGGCCTTGGTGGCTATCCCTATTGTGGGTTCTTATCATGAATGTCCAAAGATCATTTTAGGGCTTATTGGCGGTGTGATTGCCGAAGACTTTGATGATTTTTACAATCCCGTTAGGGCCTGGATAAAACAAAAAACAAAAATTTAATTTTTATAGAATAAGAAAGGGCTCGTAGCTCAATTGGCGGAGCGCCAAAATGGCATTTTGGAGGTTGGGGGTTCAAGTCCCCCCGAGTCCACCAAAACAAAAATCAAAAAAGAGGCAAACTGCCTCTTTTTTGATTGGTCCCCCATCCTTTACAAAGTAATTAACGTTCTATACTATTAGGTTAGATACGTTTTGGTATAAGGGCAGTTGAGCAAAATGATAGAATTGATAAATTTCCCTAATAAAGGAGGTGAACCCCTTTTTTATGTCTGGTTGTTGTCCATATTCTCAACTGCCCCCATTTCTTCTTTGGAGGCGTGCCAGAGTTTGGTTGAATGGGACGGTCTCGAACACCGTTATGGCTGAAAAGTCATCGAAGGTTCGAATCCTTCCGCCTCCGCACACTTGCCGAATTCGGCAAATATCCCCACGCTTTATAAAATTTTAATATGCTTTCAAGGAATATTAAATGGAATGAAAAAGTAAAATTTATTATCTCTGATGTGGATGAAACCATCGCTGATTTGTATGTTGAAGCAAGTCCAGAGATGATCACAGAATTAGAAAAATTGCTTGCTGAGGGTAAGGTGCTGTTTTTGATTTCTGGTCAGAGTATAAAAAGTATCAAATGGCGCATCGTTGAGTATATCAGAAAAGATTTGAGAAAAAGAATTATTGTAGGCCATTGTAGCGGAGCAGAAGTGTGGGGTTTTGACGAACAAGGAGAATTGAGAGACGCTCCATTCTACAGTTTTTACGAAACCGAATTATCGGAAGAACAAAAGAAAAGTTGGCGAGGAGTAATTCATGAACTTGTTGAGGAATTTAAGCTAAAGATTTTACCGACAATGCCAATTTCGGAATTTGCGAAAAAGACTAAGGGAGATCCTCTGTCGGTAATGTTGGAAGACCGTGGTCCACAAATAACCTTGGAGGTTATTAATGGATATGATTTATCCCCTGAACAACCAGAGAAACTTGAGATACAAGTACCACAAACTCACGGCCACTATGATTTGCGAATTCCGATTTTAGCGCGCGCGGAAAAATTGCTTGAAGAAAAGGGTTTGCCAATTACCCCTAGATTGGCAGGTGTGTTTGCGATTGATTTTGCTATTAAGGGAGTTTCCAAGACGACAGCAGTTAAATATGTTGTCGAACACGATTCCATACTAAGTTCTTTGGGAATTCACAAATCTGATATTGGAAATTCGGAAAGTATGGAAGTCTGGGGAGATAAATTTTCTGTTGTTCGAGGTGGCACGGATAGACACATTAGTGAAGCTTTGCCGAAAGAAGTTCGATCTATAACCTTTCGAGAAGAAAAATCGGAAGAATTTTTGGAAGGATACAACACTGTTGTTTGGAATGGGAAAGAGCATTTACATAATGGGCTTTTGGAATTTCTAAAAACAAGGAATTCGAAAGGATTTGCCACTAAATAATGAGGTTGTTGTGATGACTTGACCGTCCAGCCTTTTTGATGTTCATGTCTTTTGGTATGGTTAAGATTGCTACATACATGCACCAGGTTCGAACATCGTCTAATCCTCCCCGCCGGATTGCCAAGTTAGAACCGAAGTGAGATAAAGGATTTTAATGGTTGAAAATCTCCTTTCTTACGAAGTTCGGCCCTAAAAAAGCCGGGCTTTTTCTTGTTTTTGCTGGCGAAATAAGTTATTATTCAAAATATGCCCCGTATGAGAATTTCGGCAGTTATTTAAAAAATAATTGCTAAATCCAGACGGGGTAAATAAAGAATTAATAAATTCTCCCATAGAAGAGCGAAGCTCTCTATGGGACTAATTCAGCAGACAGCTTTGCTGCTCTGCTGGGCTCTACGGGGTATGACAGATGAAAAACAATTAGTGAAAAGGCCGCCAGTAGTGGTGGTTGTTGGCCATATTGATCATGGCAAGAGCTCGCTTTTGGAGGCAATTCGAGATGATTTTAGGATTACTGAAAAAGAATCGGGCGGCATTACTCAACACATTGGAGCTTATGAGGTGGAGGTAAATGGCCATAAACTAACTTTTATTGATACGCCCGGCCACGAGGCTTTTTCAGCCATGCGCCAGAGGGGCGCTCGGGTGGCAGACATTGCTATTTTGGTGGTTGATGCTGCAGAGGGCGTTAAGGCTCAAACCAAGGAGGCCATTCAATTTGTTAAACAGGCTGAAATTCCAATGATTGTAGCCATTAATAAGATGGATAAGCCCGAAGCTCAACCAGAAAGGGTGAAGAAAGAGCTGTCAGGAATGGATGTTGTGGTTGAGTCTTGGGGTGGTGAGGTGCTCTCTTGTAATATTTCAGCTAAAACCAAGCAAGGCATTCCTGAATTATTGGAGGCAGTGCTTTTGGTGGCCGAAATGGAGAATTTAGAGGTTGATTTAAGTAGGCCGGCTGAAGGGATTGTGATTGAGAGTTTGTTAGATAATCAAAGGGGCCCTGTTGCCACCTTAATGGTGGCCAGCGGCATTTTGAAGGATGGCGATTTTGTGGCCACGAATTCTTCTTTTGGCAGGGTTAAATGCCTGAATGATTTTCAGGGGAAAAAGCTTCATCAAGCTATGCCGTCTCAACCGGTGAGCGTTTTAGGGTTTGAAAAGCCGGTTAAGGTGGGAGATTGTTTTAAGGCTTTTGATTCCATGGAGGCGGCTAAGCTGGCTGTTACAAGCGAGCAGGTAACAAAATGTCAGAATGGCGTTTTCCATTTGCAGGATGGCCAAAAAATGTTCGGTTTAGTTTTGAAAGCTGACGTTTTGGGGTCTTTAGAGGCCATTGAGGGGGTTTTAGTTAAGTTGCCGCAAGACAAGGTGGTTTTAAAGATTTTAAAATCAGAGGTTGGGGATATTACCGTGGCCGACGTTAAGACCGCTGAAGCAGGGATAGGGGTGATTTATGGTTTTAGAGCTAAAGCCGAGGAGGCAGCAAAAGATTACAGCAGGCAAAGGGGGGTGAAAATAAAGAATTTTGATGTTATCTATGATTTAGTTCAGGAAGTCAGAAAGGATATGACTGCTATTTTGGATACAGAGGTCAAGAGGGTGGAGTTGGGCAAATTTAAGGTTACGGTTATTTTCAAACAAGGCAAGGATGGCCAAATTATTGGCGGTAAGGTGATTGAGGGTGAGATTGAGCCCGAAAGCAGCATAGAAATTTTCCGGAATGAAGAAAAAATCGGGGCAGGAAAGGTTAAAACTATTCAGCAAGAGAAAAAGAATGTTGGTAAGGTGCTGAAGGGCAAAGAAGCCGCCTTTTTACTTAGATCAGACATTAAAGTAGAGCTGGACGATATTATTGCCTTTCACAAAGAAGAAAGGCACAAAGGAGTATTATAGTTTATGGCCTCTGAGGCAAGGATTAAAAAAA
Source organism: Minisyncoccota bacterium (assembly GCA_028712605.1). Taxonomy (GTDB): domain Bacteria; phylum Patescibacteriota; class Minisyncoccia; order Minisyncoccales; family CG1-02-41-26; genus JAPLWD01. The sequence goes on from JAQTPV010000006.1 coordinate 13,912, forward strand.
TAAATGCATTAATCAAGCGTGAGGTAGGGCAGATGATTTTAGAAGAGTTAGAGTTTCCAGCAGGGGTTTTTGCTACTTTGACCAACGTTGACACCAGCCTTGACCTAACGGATAGTAAAATAGAAATTTCTGTTTTTCCAGCGTCAAAGCTGGCACAGGCCTTGAAGATTTTAGATAGCCAAGCCGGTCATTTGCAGCATTTGCTGAATCGTAAGCTGTCTTTGCATTTTGTTCCCCGAATTAGGTTTGTACCCGATAAGGCGTTAGGCAATGCCCAGAAGGTTGAAGAGATTTTAGAAAACATTAAAATAGAGGATACCAACTTGTAGCGGCCACGTAGCCAAGAAGCTAAGGCGGCAGTCTGCAAAACTGCTATACGCGAGTGCGACTCTCGCCGTGGCCTCCAAAATTTGCCCGGGTGGTGGAATGGTATACACGAGAGACTTAAAATCTCTTGCCAGTAATGGCTTGTGGGTTCGAGTCCCACCCCGGGCATTATTAAAATATATGGCAGTTAATCAGGAACCGCATATCCATGAGTTAGTAGTTTGCGCTAACATTTTTGTCAGAAAAGACGATCAATACCTTTTGTTAAGGCGCTCATCCGAAAAGAAGTTTGCGCCTAATGTAGTGCATCCGATAGGTGGTAAGCTTGATCCCAATGAAAATCCATATTTGGGGGCTCAAAGGGAATTGCTGGAAGAAGCCGGAATCAAAGTCAGTAATATGAAGCTTGAGGCGGTTATACTGGAGCTCTCCCCGCACAAAAAAGAAATGGATAACAACTGGCTAATTTTTCATTTCTCTGCCGATTATGACTCTGGTGAGCTCATAACCACAGATGAAGGCGAGTTTGTTTGGCTGAAAGCAGATGATATTATCAAGCAAGATTTATTTCCTTCCGTGAGGCAGATTATTGAAAATATTCTCAATCCCGATGACGGTACGATTTTTGCCACCTTTGAGTATAACGGTGATGGCAAGATTATTGAGGCAACTAAAAGAATAAACGGGTGTTCGGTATAAGGCCTATCTTTTTTAAATCAAAACCCCGTTCCTCTGCAGAGGAACGGGGTTGCCTGTTTTTTAAAAGAATATTTTAGTCTAAAATTTCCATTTCTGTATAGCGAGCACCAAAGTTTAGAGCGTCTTGTTTTGAGAAAAAGAATAAATCCACGTTATTAGCGCCAAGTCTCCAGTGCATCCTATCTTCCACTACAAAAATTTTATGGGGGAAGAGTTCGGGAAACCTAACCTTAGTGCCAAAAGGTAAGCTATTGTTAGCAATAATACCATCCCTCACTACGTTGCCAGAAGCGGTTAAAAAAGGAGTATCGTCAGTTTCATCTACGGAAGGTGAATAAGCGGTGGCCACGACCTTCATCTTTTTGGTAGCCTGCTTGTGGTTGATGGTAGATAGAGGCAATAAAGTAGTCTGTTCAACTATGGCCAGCTCGGAGAGATCCTTTTCAGTTAAGCCAAAAAAGCCATAAGCCCTCGCATGCTCTTGTTCGGGCAGGTAAAACGGGTATAAACCCAGTAAACCAATCAAGGTAATCAATGCCAGTCCAAGCCAATTTTTGGTCGTTAACATAAGGATTAGCAAACGTCGGTTAATAGCCAGCCTCATTGCTTCTTTGAGGCCCATAAGGCCTCTGTCAGCCAGCCTTAACCCATATTCCAAGTCCCGCTGTTCAACAAAAAAAGCCAGTAATATTTACTCGGCTTTTACGGTTTCAGTATAGCAAAATTGAGCGAAAAAGTCAAGCCTTTTTAGCCCATTTTTAAGCCTAACTTAAGGGCGGGTCATTTTGGAAGAAAACACCCCTTTCCCAGTTTGGGAAAGGGGTGTTTTCGGGGATTTTAGGGACTCATTAGTCTGCAATAGTATTTGGGCAGGAAACACTTGCTAATCCATCTCTGCAGGTAGCGCTTGGGTTGATATCGGTTGTGCCGGCATTGCCTTGGCTGTCTGCACAATACCAAGTCTGGCCGTCTTGTTCGTTGAGGGGAGCATATAGGCAAGCCGACGGAGATTGTTGATTAGACGAACGGCCAATAATTAAATCGCTACCTTGATAAGACTCACTTTTTACTTCTGAGCATATGGGGGTTAACTGTGTATTTTGGCAGTTAAGATTGCTATAGTTGCCGTCATCGCTAAAACCATATACCATAACTGTCCTCGCTTGGGCAATAGCCGATTGCACCCTAGCATCCCTGGCTCTACTTTGGGCTGAATCAAACCCCGTTATCCCCCCTATCAAGGAATGGTTAGGGGCATTACTGCCTTGGTTGAAATTTTTAATTAGAGAAAAAAGCAACACTAGGCCGCCGATTATAAGTATAATGCCGATTAAACTTATAATCACAAAGCCAGCCTTTTGTTTGCCGGTGGGCTGAAATTGAAACGCGCCCTTTTTATCCTTGAGATGCCTGTAGAGTAAGAATGGATAAATGACGAATAATGGTGGTAGAAACAACATGACCGCTATTTGGGCGGCTCCCAAAATAATTGCACTGATTAAACTGAAATGCAGAATAGTTGATAAGGCAGCAGACAAAAGGGCTAAGCAAACATAAACTACAATAAGCCCCAAGCCGATTAATAAGGCTATGGCCGCCACCACTAAAAGCCTCCAAAAAATTTGCCACCAATTTCCTCTGGCATATTCCCTGCTTTTGATTATAGCTTTTAGGCCTTTTTCATTCTCGGCGATGACCACAAATACGGCAAATGAAAACCAGAGGCTCATAATTAATCCGGGGATAATAAACAATAATAACCCGCCAAAAATGATTAGGCCGGATAAAATAACAACCCAATAATAAGAGAGGATTTTATGCCATGCCCTTCTATAGGATTCTATAATGCCGATTGGCTCGTTTTCGTTTTGGATTGCGCAAACCAAAGCAATTTGATTCCAGATCTGAAGCACGATTACGATTAGTAATTCTATTACGGCCACTGTGCCTAAGGGCACTATCGTGGTGAGCAGGGAGAAAAGATCGGCATTTGGTTTAGTGAGGCTTGGCAAAAGAGAAGTAAATGATGCAGCCAGAATAACTCCAGTTATGATGCTAATGATAAATTGCACCAAAAGGGGGATGGCTGTAATGCCCACTAATGTTTTAAGGCGTTTTTTGTAGAGAGAGCATGTTTCGCTAAAAATAGTCAAGCTGCCAGCTAGCTTTCCGCTGCTGGACGCCGTTATCAACTGCGGCTCCGCTGTTTCTAAAAGCGCTTGTTCCGATTCTTTCATTGTCGGTAATGATGGGGGTGGTGATGGGGTTGGAGTCGGGGCTTGGGCCTCTGCTAGGGCTTGTTCTACCTCTTCAGCTGGCCAGCCATTGCTGACTAGGTCGCTTCTGATATCTTCTTTGTTTATGCCCCTTTGGAGTTGATATTTAATATATTCAAAAATTCTTGGGTCTGACATATTTTTATTGATTAAATTATTTTATTGTATCATTGTCAGGATAAAAGACAATTGTGTATAAAAACAATCCCACGCCTTTTAAAAGACGTGGGATTGTTTTTAAGTGAGCGGGAGACGGGATTCGCACCCGCGGCCTCTTCCTTGGCAAGGAAGCATTCTACTGCTGAACTACTCCCGCTTAAATATGTGCCGCGGCCCGGAATCGAACCGAGATAAGACGATTTTCAGTCGCCGGCCGTGACCAACTTGGCTACCGCGGCTTATTTTTTATTGTAGGATAGATTTTACCATTAATAAAGCTTGAAGACACAAAAACTCCTAAGCCAACCCCCCCTACTTTCCGTCTTTGATTTACAGGGATTTATGCATTGGGCGAGAAGGGACTCGAACCCCCGGCCTTTTCTGTGTAAGAGAAACGCTCTAACCGACTGAGCTACTCGCCCGGTTTATAAATGAGGGGCTAAATGTGCCCGGGGTGGGACTTGAACCCACAAGCCTAAATTTAGGCATAGAGCCTCAGTCTATTGCGTTTGCCAATTTCGCCACCCGGGCTTCAGCTCCGCTGGTTATTGTTTTTCGGGTTGTTTTTGTTCCCTTTTCTTTAATTTAGCGCTTTTGCCGATTCTATTCCTTAAATAATACAATTTCGCACGTCTTACCTTGCCGTGGCTTACGAGTTCAATCTTTTCAATAAAGGGGGCATGCAGGGGGAAAATTCTTTCCACGCCCACGCCACCGCTGACTTTTCTGACAGTAAGGGTGCCAGAAATTCCTCTCCCGTGTTTTAAGGCGATAATTGTTCCTTCAAAAATCTGAACCCTTTCTTTGTTGCCTTCTTTAACCTTTTGGTGTACTCGAATGGTGTCGCCGGATTTAAGGGTGGGCAAGCTATCCTTGAGATATGATTTTGTGAATTTAGTGATTATTTCTGTATTCATAATATTATTTGGCTGTTAGCAAATCAGTCAGTATTCATTAATACTAACTAAGCTACCAATTATTAGCTGATTTGTAAAGTGGGCTCGACAGGGTTCGAACCTGTGGCCTTTCGCACGTCAAGCGAACGCTCTGGCCAACTGAGCTACGAGCCCAAACAAAAAAACTGCTATTGATATAAAATGATAGCGGTTTTATTGATTAAAGTCAATTGATTTTAACTCCAAAAAAGGCTACAGTTTAGCTATGAAAATATCTTATGATTTGCATACGCATTCCCACTATTCTGATGGGGATTTTAGCCCAGAAAAGGTAGTGGGGCTGGCAAAAGAGAAAGGGCTTTCTGGAGCAGCAATAACAGACCATGATACTATTCTGGGCTGGTCAGAATCTAAGGGGGCCATGCTTAAGTTTGGGATGCCTTTTGTACAGGGGGTTGAAATTAGTACAATCCTTGAAGACTTAGAGCTTCATGTTTTAGGGTATAGTTATAATTTTGATACGGAATTATTGAAACCAGCTTTGCAGAAAGCCAAGACAGCTTATTTAAAAAGATTAGAAATCATTAGTCAGAAGTTAAGGGATAACGGGATTGCCGATATTGATATAAGCACCCTACAAGAGAAGAAAGGGATGGAAGCGATTTTGACTAAATATGACTTACAAAAAGAACTAGCTTTGAAGCATAATATTCCAATGTCAAAAAGTTGTGATTTAATTAACAAGAAAGACGGCCTGGCTTATGCGCCACACGACAGGCAATTGACTCCATCATCAAAGGATGTAATAGACTTGATTTACCGGGCAAATGGTTTTTCTGTTTTGGCTCACCCAGGAAAGATAATCAAAGATACTGGATCAAGGGACAAAATGTGGGATATTATTAAAAAATTAGTTTCAGCTAGGCTATGTGGCTTGGAAATCTCCTGTCTGTACCATTCGCCGGAATTGCAGAAAGAGCTTTTGGATTTTTCCAGTAGGAACATGTTATTGAAAACTGGTGGCTCCGATTATCATGGTCCTATACATGCTCCTTACAGGTTGCTTGGACTTTACGGAATTGACGACAGTACCTGGCAAGAATTTCACAATAGGTTGATTAAATAAGAAGGCTGTTAAGTGGATGATAATTTGCTAACAGCCCCCTTATTTATTTAATGTTGGCCAGAATAAAGTTGTTTACAGCTTCAGCTATCCAGAAATATTCTGATGTTTCTGGAATATCTCGGCAAAGGGCGTTGACCCTTCTTCTTTTTTGAACTCCAGCTATTTCGCATAAAGCTGCCCAGGTTTTTATGTAATAATACCTGCTTTGCCATTCGGTAAAGCCTATATTTTTAGCAAAACCTTTAGCAACTTTTATGGCCATTCGCTCGGCTTCATCAATAAAGTTTGATCTTTGAAATTGATAATCAATTTTTAAAGCTGAGCCGGTATTTTCAAAAGAAGGGGCACTAAGGAATTTAACAAAATTAAATCCTTTTTGCCAAGTGTAAACGACTAAGTCATCTATCCAGCAAAATCCAGGGCGTAGGTCTATCAGGTACAGCTTTCCGTCATTGCCCACAATAAAGTTATCCAAATGAGCATCTCCATGAGCCAGACAATAGGTTTCAGCTTTTTTCATTTGGCGAATGGTATTGTCAAAAACAGTGCGAAGATTAACTTGCGAATTTTCGTTATTTATTATAATGGGCAGACTCTCCTCACCATTTAAAAATTCCATAACAAATTTTTCTCCCCCCTCAAGCTCCGAGCAATTCCTTAGCTGTTTTTTGCAACCATTTGTTTTACTCCAGAGCTCGCTTAAGAGCTCTAAGCCTTTTTTGTAATACTGAAAATCTTTCCCATCGCTGTTTAAGAGTAAATGTAAAAGACTGGATCCCTCTACAAACTCAAAAACCATATAGCCTTCCCCAACTATTAAAAGTTTTGACAAAGAGACAAAGCTGGATAATGACTTGTGATATTTAGCTCTTTCCGCTAATTTATTCAAGTCGTTCATGAATTTAATTGTAAACTTACCATAGCTGGTTTCAGCTTTATAAATGCCATCGCTTCCTATAGTAGGGAATTCATTAACTGAAGCAATATCTGTAATAGAGCCTAATCTATGCTTGTTGATTATATTCGCAACATTGTCTATCAAGTTCACTAATAACAACCTCCTTTTGAATAATAAGCAAGGAATATCTTCAAGCCATTGAATCAAATTAAAAAACTATCTTGATGATAGTTTAACAACTTGTTTTTGGGCAATGGACAAAAAAAGACAAAGTTAGGAAACCTTGTCTCTATTTGTCAGAAAAATAAAATGGGCGTGGGTGGGATCGGACCACCGACCTTGCGATTATAAGTCGCATGCTCTAACCAACTGAGCTACACGCCCACCTCTGCACCCTTTGATTTACGAGAGTTTTTATGATTTTGCTGTTTGATACCAACGAGTACCTCAAACTCTTCTTTTTCTATCGTTTCCTTTTCTATGAGGACTTTGGCAATTCTTTCTAAGGTTTTTCGTTGTTGCTGTAAAACAGCAGTGGCTTTTAATTCCGCTTCTTTTATAAATCGTTCGGTTTCAGCGTCAATATCGGAAGCTGTTTTTTCAGAATAATCCCTTTCCGTTTCTGTTTCCCAGCCTAAAAACGGTAAGGACTCTCTTTTACCAAAAACAATAGGGCCAAGCTTGGACATGCCATATTTGGTGACTAAGGCTCTCGCTAAGTGGCTAGCTTTTTGTAAATCATTAGAGGCACCAGTGGAAAGTTCGTTAAAGACTAATTTCTCTGTGGCGTAGCCACCCAATAAAACCGCTAATTCAGCTAAAAACTCACTTTTAGTTTTAATACGCTTTTCATCTTTAGGCAAGGCTAAAGTATAGCCGGCGGCCATTCCGCGCGAAACAATTGACACCTTTCTGACCTCTTCGGTATTGGGTAAAACAGAGGAGATTAAAGCATGCCCAGCTTCATGGTAGGCTGAAATTTCTTTTTCCCTTTGGGATAAGAGATGACTTTTTCTTTCCGGACCCAGTAAAACCTTTTCAATGGATTCTAAGAGTTCGGTTTGATTGACGACCTCTTTCTCTCGGCGAGCGGCTAAGATAGCGGCTTCATTGACCAAATTGGATAAATCGGCTCCAGAAAAACCAGGAGTTCTTTCTGCCACCTCTCTTAATTTAACATTACCAGCCAGGGGTTTGTCTTGGCAGTGGATTTTTAAAATGTCTTCTCGGCCTTGGATGTCGGGTAAATCTAAAATAATCCTTCTGTCAAATCGGCCTGGACGTAAAAGAGCTGGGTCAAGATATTCAGGCCTGTTTGTGGCCGCAAATACTATAACCTCCGCATTTTTTTCAAAGCCATCCATTTCAGCTAGAATCTGGTTTAAGGTTTGTTCTCTTTCTTCGTGGCCACCGCCCATACCGACACCTCTAATTTTACCGATGCTGTCGATTTCATCAATAAAGACAATACAGGGCTGGTTTTTTTTGGCTGTTTCAAAAAGACTACGGACACGAGAGGCTCCAACGCCGACAAATAACTCAATGAATTCAGAGCCAGACATAGAAAAGAAGGGTACATTGCTTTCGTTGGCCACAGCTTTAGCTAGTAAGGTTTTACCAGTGCCTGGAGGGCCGATTAATAAGACGCCCCTGGGAATTCGAGCCCCCATCTTTAAGAATTTTTGAGGATTCTTTAAAAAATCCACTACTTCTTTAATTTCTTCTTTGGCCTCCTCAACGCCGGCCACATCTTTAAAGGTTACTTTTTCGCCCTGATTTTTGCCATCGCCAAAGACTTTAGCTGGCGACTTTAAAAAACTAAAAGTTTGGTTAGCGCCAGTTTTGGCTTGTTTGAAGATACCCCAGAATAAAAAACCAAAAATCACCACTGGTAAGATTAAAGCTAAGGGCATTAACCAATCCCATACCCCCGGGCTTTCCTTTTTAAACACTATATTAAGACCATTAACTTTCGTTTCATCAGCTCCCTGCTTTTTTAAGTTTTCATTTAGAGTGCCGTTATTTTCTTTAATTGAAACAGCCTTTGAGGCTGGTTGGTTATTCTCTGCCTTATAATAAATGGTTAAGTCATTGCCTGCTGCTTCGATTTTGTCAACCTTGTCTTGGTTAACGTCCTGTACGAGTTGGGTAAAAGAAATCTCCTTGGTTCCCTGCAGAGCCTGTGGGTTTAAAAAAGCAAAAACTGCTGAAATCGCGATAAATAATAGCACAATAAGGAGAAAGTTTTGCAGGATTTTGTTCATGGTTAAAATTTAAAAAACAAACAATCTAAAATTTGCAGGCAAATTTTAGTAGTTTTTTGATAAGAAATTTTGATCGTTTATTTATATTTATGAGGATAAATCCTTCAAAGAAAAATAAACTCTACCGCTGGCTATTTCAATAATCTTAGCCTTAATGGCTTGGCCTATTTTGAGGTTCAGAGAGGGACTGTTTTCCGAAGGCTCGGGCATTTCTTGGGACCGAATAAGCCCTTCTAGGTTTTGGCCAAATTTCAAGAAAGCACCAAAGCTGGTTACTCCGCTAATAATTCCGTCCACCACATCGCTCACTTTATAAGTAGTTAATTCTTCTTCGGCGGCCTCTTTCTTGATGGCTTTTTCAGAGAGAATTAACTTTTTTTCGGCCGGACTAAGATCAAAGATTTTAATTTTTAGCTTTTTACCGATTAATTTTTGTAGTTCTTGAGCAATTTTTGAAGGATCTGCCCCTTCCACTTTGGGATAATTTTCTGGGGACAGTTGCGAGGCCGGCAAAAAAGCTTGGATATTTTCAACGGTGCATAAAAGCCCGCCTTTGTTGGCGCCCTTTACGGTTACTTCAATTACTTCGCCTTGCTCTTTGGCAGCGGCTAGCTTTTCCCAAGCCATTTCCTGGGAAGCTTTCAGCAGAGAAATTTCTCTGTAGCCTTCTTCATCCTCTAAGTCGGTTATTTTAACTACCAGAGTATCTTCGGGAGCAAGATTCTTTAACATGTCTTTGGCTTGCAGAAACTCTCTGCCCCTGATCACGCCGACTCCTTTAGCGCCCAAATCAACAAAGAGGGCACTTTTGCCCCTGGCCACAATTTGGCCTTCAACTATTTCTCCCACTTTGGGCGGTGAAACAATATCTTGTTTTATTTTCTTGAGACTTTTAATCATAGGTTTTTTATCATAACAACAATATAACCGAAAAACTCCAGTATTGCAAGGGTAAAGGATAATATGTTAAGATAAAATATTCAATTAACTGACGTATGAACATTGTTTGGTACGGACAATCTTTTTTTGAAATTGGGGTCCGGGGCAACGGCGCCAATGGTAATGGAGAGGTCAAAATCGCCATTGATCCTTTTGATGAAAATTTGGGCTTGAAGGTGCCTAAGGTTGAAGCTCAAATTCTATTGATCACGCATCAACATCCCGATTACTTTAATATCAAGGCTGTCCAAGGCGATCCCTTTATCATTGAAACCCCGGGTGAGTATGAGATTAAAGGGGTTTTTCTGAAAGGTATCCCAGCTTTTCATGATGGAAAGAATGGCTCAGAGAGGGGTGGCGTGGTTGTCTATACCATTGAAGCTGAAGGGATGCGGCTTTGTCATTTGAGCGATTTGGGACAGAAAGAATTGACTCCGGAACAAATTGAAGAAATAGGCGATATTGACATTTTGTTTATTCCCGTTGGCGGCGGGCCTACCATTGATGCTAAAGACGCCTCAGAAATAATTAGTCAGATAGAGCCTAAATTAGTTATCCCCATGCATTATCAGGTCCCCAATCTTAAGATTGGCCTTGATGGCTTGGATAAATTTTTAAAGGTGATGGGTGTTGAAGGTACTGAAAAACAAAAAAAATTAAAGGTGTCCTCTAAGGATTTGCCAAAGGAAGAAACGCAAATTGTAATTTTAGAGCCATAAAATGGCGCAAGCTAAAACCATTAATCCAAAATCCAATACGGTTCAGCGACCAGGATTGTGGCAAAAGATTCAAGGCTGGCAGCCGGAAAAGAGACGCCTTTTCCTTTTTATTATCTTGGCCATTTTATGTATCCCATTTTTTATGGTGGCTGGGATTAATTTGAAACATCAAACTCAGAAATGGGGCCAGCGGCCGTTACTCAAGACCGATTTTGAGAAAAGCGGAACGCAGGATGCTCAAGATTCTTTCGGTCAGTTCCTAGAAAGCAGCCAAGAGCTTGATCAGAGTCTTAAGGCCTTGGAACAGATGGAAAGCGAAATGAGCACTTCAGAGAAAGAGGCTTTAGAGAAAGAGTTGGAAGCAGAAATGGCGGGCGTGGGTACAACCACTGCTCCCTGATTAATTCAAAATTTAAAATTTATTATCTAAGTTTTCTTTTTGTTTATGGCAGATAAAGAGCAACAACTTAACCAACAAGAAATAAGCTATGTCAAGCCCAGAGAGATAGTAGATGAAATGCAAGAGAGCTATTTGGATTATGCGATGTCTGTTATTGTTTCTCGCGCCTTGCCCGATGTACGGGATGGCTTAAAGCCGGTGCATAGAAGAATTTTGTATGCCATGTATGATGACGGTCTCCGCCACAACGCTAGGTTTAGAAAATCGGCCAATGTGGTTGGTTTAACTTTAGCTAGGTATCATCCGCATGGCGATATGGCTGTTTATGATTCCTTAGTGAGAATGGCCCAGGAGTTTTCTTTGAGGTATCCATTGGTTAAGGGACAGGGTAATTTCGGCAGTATTGACGGCGATTCAGCTGCTGCTCAACGGTATACTGAATGCAAGCTTTCGGCTATCGGCGAGGATATGTTGCGGGAGATTGAAAAGGATACAGTGAACTTTAGGGAAAATTATGACGGTACTAGAAAAGAACCGGAGGTTTTGCCCTCACCTGTTCCTCAACTTTTATTAAACGGGTCTTTGGGAATTGCCGTAGGTATGGCCACGAATATCCCTACCCATAATGTGTCTGAAGTTTTGCAATCTGCTATTCATTTAATTAGTCATCCTGATGCCACCACTGAAGATTTGTTTGAGTTTTTCCAGGGTCCTGATTTCCCAACGGGTGGAATTGTATATGGTAAAAAAGATATTATTGCTGCCTATTCGCAAGGCAAAGGCCCAATGCTTACTCGCGGCAAGGCCGAAATTCAAGAAAGCAAAAAAGGTAATCCTTTAATTGTTATCACTGAAATCCCCTTTCAGGTTCAAAAGTCAGCCTTGGTGCAACAAATGGCCAAGTTGGTAGAGGACAAAAAAGTTGATGGGGTAAAAGACCTCCGAGATGAATCGGATAGAGAGGGCATGAGAATTGTGGTGGAGCTCAAGAAAGAAGCCTTCCCTAAGAAAATTTTGAATGCTTTATATAAATATACCGATTTACAAAAGACTTTTCACTTAAATATGTTGGCCCTGGTGGATGGCTTGCAGCCCAGAGTTTTGTCATTAACCGATGTTTTATCCTTTTATTTGGCGCATAAAAAAGAAGTGGTTATTAGAAGGACTAAGTTTGATTTAGAGAGGGCTAAAGAAAGGGCTCACGTTTTAGAGGGCTTAATGATCGCTTTGAGTAATATTGATGAGGTTATTAAGACTATTAAGCAGTCAGAAAGTAAAGAGCAGGCCCATCAGAATTTACAAAAGAGATTCAAGCTGACAGCTATTCAAGCAGCTGCCATTTTGGAAATACGTTTGCACCAGTTAGCCAAATTAGAGAGAGAAAAGATTGAAGAAGAGTTAAAGGAGTTAGAGAAAAAGATTAAAGAGCTGACCTTAATTCTGAAAAGCCCGGAGAAGATAAAAGAGGTGATGAAAGAAGAGTTACTGGATATGGATAATAGGTATAAGGATCAAAGAAAGACAAGGGTGGTAGCTGGTAAACCTGGCGAGATTGGTGATGAAGATTTAATCCCGCAGGAAGAGGCCATCATTACCATTACCCAAGGTGGCTTAATTAAAAGGATGAAAACATCGGCTTATCGAGCCCAGAAGAGGGGCGGTAAGGGCGTGTCTGGCGTAGAAATGAGCGAAGAAGATATAGTAGAACATTTTGTTACTGCTAACACCCTGGACAAATTGATGTTTTTTACTGATTCTGGCAAAATCTTCCAATGCTTTGTTTGGGAGATACCCGAGATGTCTAGAATTGCTAAGGGAAGGGGGCTTTTGAACTTTTTGGACTTAACTCCTCAAGATAGAATATTAAACTTGTTGTCTTACACCAAGAAAGAGGAAGAGGCTGTGAATAAGTATTTAGTGATGGTGACTAAAGATGGTATAATTAAAAAAACTGGACTGTCAGCTTTTAAAAATGTCAGGAAGAATGGCCTTTTAGCTTTAAAAATGCAGCCTGGCGATGTGCTAAGGGCTGCTAAGATTGCTGATGTGAACGATGAAATCAGTTTAATAACTAAGAATGGCATGTCCATTCGTTTCAAGGAGGCTGACGTTCGGGCTATGGGCAGAGGGGCGGCGGGTGTTCATGGGATGAAGCTTAGCAAGGGGGGTGAGGTTATCGCGATGGATGTGATTAAAAAAGCCGACGTTACTAAGAAAAACTATCTATTAATTATTACTGAAAATGGCTTTGGTAAAAGAACTCCTATTGAAGAGTATAGGCTTCAACACAGGAGTGGGTCTGGCATTAAGGCAGCTAATATTAGTGAAAAAACCGGTAAGATTGTTTTTGCTAAAATTTTAGAGCCACAAGATGAGGACTTGGTACTGATTTCTAAAAAAGGCCAGGTTATTAGGAGCAAATTGAACTCTATTTCCATCCACGGCCGAGCAGCCTCGGGCGTTAGGGTAATGAAGCTAACGGCCAATGATAAGGTGGCTACCGGTATTTGTTTAGAACGCGAGCCCATAGTTGAGGCTGATAATAAAGAAGGGAAAAAAGAAAAATAGTTTTTTATGTTTCTTAATCCTAATGAAATTTTAAATCAAGTGGGGCTTACTAAAGAGATGGTCGCCGCTGATTTTGGTTCAGGAAGTGGCGGCTGGTCAATCCCTTTGGCTAAAATTTTAAGAGACGGCCAGGTGTCAGCCATTGATGTTCAAGAAGAACCTCTTTCGGCTTTGGTTGGTGAGGCTAGGGCGCAGGGGGTTCGCAATATCACAACAATTGTTGCTGACTTGGAGCAAAAAGTGCCAGGACTAGTTAGTGAGTCTTGTGATTTTATTTTAATTAGTAATGTTTTGTTTCAGGCTGATGATAGGCTAGCTATCTTGAGAGAGGCTTATCGGGCCCTGAAACCGGGTGGCTGGATGCTGGCTGTAGAGTGGAGGCCGGAGGCACCCATGGGGCCAAAAGGTTTGCGTTTAACAGTTGGTGAGGTTGAAGAATTAGCCCGGGGGACGGGTTTTAATTTAGAAAAAGAAATACCAGCTGGCCTATACCATTTTGCGTTACTCTTTAAGAAATTATGAAGCTTTTTTTACCCGTGCTTATTTGTCTTTGTTTATTTTCGGCTCACTCGTTGGTTTTTGCAGACTCACCCAAGGACATTGTAAATTTAGAAGAATATTGCGGGGAATATTGTGCCAATTGTGATGCGGCAGGTAATCCCGTTGCCGGTTCGCCGGATTTTAAATACGGTCCAGGTTGTGGGCCTGGCAAAGAAAAATGTTTTTGTTCTCCTATCCCTTGGTCGGGCGGGATTATGGAATTAGTGGATAGGGTTACTAATTGGCTATTTTGGGCTATTTTAGTGTGTTCCGGTTTAATGATTGTGGTTGGGGGATTATTTATGATGACTTCAGCTGGTCAGCCGGAACAAGTTAAAAAGGGACGCAGTATCATTACTTGGGCCTTGATTGGCTTGGCGATTGTGGCCTCGGCCAGACTTTTAGCGGCTGTAGTAATTAGAATTTTGGGTGGTGCTTAATAATATTGTTTTACTATTAATAAATTAATTTTGCGCAATTTAAAAATATGCCCATTTTTTTAAAGCAAAAAAGGTTTTATTTTGTTACTATTTTTTTAGCTTGTTTTTTGGTTATCGGCGGTTTGATGTTTTGGGGTAGCTCTCAAGATGTTCAAGGAGCAGAATGCAAGAAGGCAGGTGAATGGTGTGGGAGTTACGGCGATACTTGTTGTACTGGTAGCCGCTGCGTAATGGTTACGTCAGGGTCTTATTGTGTAGATTCGGCCGTTAACCCGCCTGGTAAGAAATGGTCCAATGGCGCTCCTTGTTCCAATGGCGGCAACTGTTCTTCAGGCAACTGTTGTTCTGGGGTTTGTTCCCAGGATGCCTGCCCAAGTTGTTTGTCTGATGG
>JAQTPV010000007.1 GCA_028712605.1 Minisyncoccota bacterium
CCTATCATGTATTTAAAGATGGATGAGTTGTCTGGGCAAACACTTTATGATGTCGGCGGATCAGGCAATAATGGCATTCTTGGGGCCGATGCTTCTGCTGGTTCTGATGATCCAATGTTTAAAACAGCTGATTATTGTGTTAAGGGAGCTTGTTTAAAATTTACTGGTGCTGGTGATTATGTAACCACTACTTATACAACAGCTATTGGTACGGGTAGCTTTACAATGGAGGCTTGGATAAAAATGCCTAATGCTAACCAGCTTTCAACACCAATTAAAAAATGGGGCACTGACGGCGGCAATTATACCCAATTCGGAATTTCTATTTGTGGGGATGCCTGGTGCAGTACGGCTGGCCAAAAAATTGTGATGTGGGATTATAAAAATGGAGGCAAGCATACTTTAGGTACCACCGATGTTTGCGATAACAAATGGCACCATGTGGCAATTGTCAGAAGCAGTGTTGGTCCTTATACTAGGTTGTATATTGATGGTAGCAATGAAATTAATGATACTAATGCTTTAGTTAATTTGAGTAATACGGATCCCTTAGCTCTAAGCTTAGGCGGTACCCTTAATGGCTATATGGATGATGTTAGGGTTTATAACTATGCTAGAACGCCAGCCCAAGTGTCTTGGGATTACAATAATGGTAAACCGTTGGCTTGGTGGAAGATGGATGATGGCCAGAACTCCTCTACTACTTGTGACGGTACCACCAGTATTGCGAAAGACACTTCAGGAAGCCGGCATGGCACTTTGAAGCTAAGTGGTTCACCAGCTACTTCTACTGCTTGGATAGAAGGAAAATATGGGTGTGCCTTGGATTTTGATGGGGTTGATGATTACGTATCCGTTAGCAGCACCCCTACCCTAGAGCCTTTTAATGTAACAGAAGCCTTGTGGTTTAAAGTTACCGGTGATGGAACGCATAGTGACGGGGATTTTCTTCTAAGCAAAGGAAGGGTTGCTGTTGATCCTTATCAAGCTTATGGCATTGAATACATCCCGAGTTCTGACAAAATAATTTGTCTTATGGGCGTGAGTGGTCATTCTTATTGGGATGCGGTTAGCGCTTCAACTTTTGCGCCCGGTTCTGCTTGGGCCCATGCAGCTTGTACCTTTGATGGTTCCACCATTCGTTTGTATATCAATGGTAAACTAGAGGGGTCATCCAGTCATTCAGGAACTTTATCCTATACTCAAAGTGATGCAAATTTGAATATTGGCAATTGGGGGGTAGCAGGCTTTTTGAGACAGTTTCAGGGGTATTTGGATGATGTTAGGGTATATGGCTACGCCTTAACGCCCGCTCAAATTAAAATGCTTTATAACGAGGGTGCTTCTGTGAGGCTCGGTCCATCCAGTGGATTGCCATAGTAATTTTAATAAAGGCTTTTTAATAGCAAAAAACCGGCAGCTGCCGGTTTTTTGCTATTTCCGTGATAAAAGCTTTGACTTATTCATCAACTCTTTTCACATATTCTCCCGTTTGGGTGTTGATTTCCAAAATATCCCCAGCCTTAACGAAGAGGGGAGTATTGACTTTAGCTCCGCCCTCCAAAGTGACCTGCTTGGTGCCTGATTCAGCTCGGCCTGCCTTAATGCCCGGAGGCGCTTCCACCACCATCAGCTGTACTTTAATGGGTAAGTCTATATTAACAACATTGTCTTGGAAAACTAAACCCTTAACCATTTGGTTTGGTTTTAAAAATTCAGCGCCAAAGCCAATCTGCTCACCCGTTAAAAAAAATCTTTTGGCTGGCCCCTCAATCTCTGAAAACCAAAACTGTCCCTTATTGGAATACAGAAACTTTAAATCTTTTTTGGTAACTTCTGCTTCTTGGAAGGTATCGCCTTGGTGAAGGGTTTTAGAAAGGGTGATTCCAGTAATTAAATTTTTCATTTTGCAGTTTACAGTGGAGCTGCCTCGGCCCTGGAAGTTTAAAGAATAATCTAAAACCTCATACGGCTGGCCGTTAAAGATGAACATCGTGCCTCGCTTTAACTCTGTGTGTGATAGCATAGTAATAATGATAAATTATAATTTAAATTGTGCGCCATTCTATTTTTGACTCATCGTCAGCAAACTCCAGCCATTCGCCCCCATCGCCTGGCACCACATACCACTTGCCGTCTTTTTGCCTCATTGACTTTCCCTCGTAAAAAGCTTTTTTGACTGGCTGTTTTGGCTTAAGACGCTTGAGCTCTGGCCATTTCTTGAAAACAGTTTCAATAGCGTAATCTAGGCCTCTTGAATTAGCCCATTCAGCCACTTTGTCAATGGCTTTTTTAGCCTTTTCAATGCTTCCAGCCAGTTCTAACAGTTGTTTGGCGGGCTTGGTAAAGCGAGAATAAACAATCTGGCTTTTTTTGGCGTTTTTTTTCAATTCATTAAGGCTTAAACCCTTGCTTTTGAAGTAATGGGTAACGATTTGGCGGATGGCCGTTTCTTGCTTTAATTTTTCATAATAACTTATTTTGCCCTTTTGTAAATATTCAGCCAGCTTTTGAGCGATATTCTCTCCAATGCCAGAAATATTTTTAAGCCCCTTTAAGCCATCTTTTTTGTAGATTTTTTTGATATCTTGCTCCAACTTTCTCAAAATCAAACCTGCCTTACGATAAGCCGCCGGCTTAAAAGGCACCCCTTTGATGTCTAGCAAATCCCCAATATCCTGTAATATTTTTGCTGCGCCTCGGTTGTTACTGGTCATATTCATCTTAGTTTATCATTTTTATTGCCGGTATAACAGAACCTGCTCTTGCAAATTTTTGATTTCAGCCTAACCTTTTTAATTAGGAGGTGTTAACAATGAGCAATGAGGTAACCTGGAAAATAAAAAGATACATTGAGAAACATTATCAAGATTTTTTACCTTTGGTCAAGGGTACCTCAATGTCAATGGAAATATCGTTAAGTGAATTTCAAGAAGAAGAAATTCACATTATTAAAAGGGCGTTCGGTTATTACTCCGACAGAACGGAGTCCGTGTTGGCCAAGTTAGGGCTACGCGGCCTATCTGTTGAATGGAAGGAGGGATGCTTTTTAGTTAAAAGGCAAGGGTCAAAATAAGGAGAGGAATTAACTTCCCCTCCTTAATCTATTTAGAGATTGATTGTGGCTGAAGCCAGCTTCACTTGACTGGCCCTTAACGCCTCTTACAATGAGTATATGCATAAAGATTTTAATATCCATCCAGTCCAAGCCCAAATTTTAAAGGCTTTGCTATTTCAGCCTAAAGCTCGGTTTGCCCAGCTAAATGTTTTAAGGCTTTCTACTGACCATTTTACTTTCCACTTAAAAAGTCTAGTGGCCAGAGGTTTGGTGATCAAAGAAGGGCAGAGTTATTCTTTAAGTACCGCAGGTAAGGAATTCGCTAATCGCTTTGACACTGAAAAAGCGGTTATTGAAAGGCAGGCCAAAATTGGGGTCTTGGTGTGCGGGTTGAAAAAAGAGGGTGGTAAAATTTTGTATTTAATTCAACAAAGGCTTAAGCAGCCCTATTTTGGTTTTTACGGTTTTTTAACCGGTAAAATTCGTTGGGGCGAAACTGTTTTGGCAGCAGCAGCCCGCGAGTTAAAAGAGGAAACTGGTTTGACTGGCAAGCTTACTTTAGTTGGCGTGAGGCATAAAATGGATTATTCTTCAGACAAGGAGTTTTTAGAGGATAAATACTTTTTTGTTTGTCGGGCCACCAAGTTGCAGGGAAAATTAATTGAGAATTTTGAGGGCGGTAAAAACCTTTGGCTTGCTAAACCAGCAATCCTGGCTCTGCCTAATATTTTTCAGGATGTTAAATTGTCTTTAAAAATGATTTCTGGAAAAGGGTTCAGCTTTGTGGAAAAAAAGTATATTGAAACTGGTTATTAGAAATCCTTATCTTGAGTGTGTGATTGCAGCTGGGATTGAAAATAGTCTTTAATTCTTTGGGTCTCATTTTTAACTAATTCGCTGTCATAGTCAGCATTGTGGGCAGTGGTTCCTTCAAATCTGGGCTTGATTTGGTCAAGATGCAGGGTGGCTTTGATATCTCTCTCGCTAGAAGTAGCTAGAGGAGTAGTTAGATATAAATGAAATCGGGGATAGGGATTTTGCCCCAAGGCCCTTATAAAACCTAATTGGCCGGTTTTAGCGTCTTTTTCCGTGAAATGATAACGAGCCTCTCTCAAGGCCACGTCAATTTTTTCTCCAGTTGTATTTTGGAAGATAAAGTTCATATATTATTTTAAAATTAAGTTTAAGTTAGTATTGCATTTTGAGCAAGCTCCCTCTTTATCAAAGCGTTTGATGGCATAGCCAACTCGTTCAATCATTTTAGCATGGCATTTCGGGCAATAAGTATTTTCTGAATCCAAACCCGGCACATTGCCAGTATATACATATTTTAAACCCACCTTTTTACCAATCTCCCAAGCCATTTTTAAAGTTTCTGCTTTTGTGTCTGGCAGATTTTTTAATCTCCAAGAAATAGCGCCAGAAAATTGTGAAATATGCCAAGGAGTTTCTTCACCCAGTTCTTTTTGGATGAACTTAGCTATTTCAGCAAGCGTAGCAGGGGAGTCAGTTAAGGTTGGAATGGCCAGGGTGGTGATTTCCATCCAAATCCCTGCTTGCTTGAGTTTTTTCAGGTTGTCTAATACTGGTTGCAGCCTAGCCCCACAGTATTTTTGGTAAAACTCATCGTCAAAACCCTTCAGGTCCACATTAATGGCATCAAGGTAGGGCTGGATTAGTTCAAATGTCTGCGGCGAAAAATAGCCATTACTTACCCAAATGTTTTTTAAGCCGCTGGCTTTGGCTAACTTCATTATATCCAAGGCGTACTCTAAAAATATAGTTGGTTCAGTGTAGGTATAAGAAAGGCTGGGGACGAAGTGCTCTTTAGCCATTTCTATAACCATTTTAGGGGAGATGTTGGCTTGGGAATCTACTTGGGGATTATTTTTTGGTTCTTGGGAAATAGTCCAATTTTGGCAGTTCACACATTCAAGGTTGCAGCCATAGGTAGCTAAGGAAAGCGTGGCCGTGCCTGGTAGAAAATGGAACAATGGCTTTTTTTCAATTGGGTCAACGGCTAAAGCGCACGGCTGGCCATAATACAAAAAATAGAGTACTCCGTTTCTATTTTCTCTGGCTCCGCATTTACCTCGTTGCCCATTGTTGAGAACACAATAATGGTAACAGGTTTGGCACTGCACTTTATTAGCGTCTAATTTTTTATAAAGGCAGCTTTTTGTCATATATTACTTCTTATTCTACCAGATTTTTGTTATAATGAAAAAACGTATCCGTCAATATGCAAAAACTTATTATAGCCAATTGGAAATGCAATCCTACCACACTAAAGGTGGTCCAAAAAATGGCTCTGGAGCTAAGGAAGCGGATTAAGAAGAACCCAAAAATTGAAATAGCAGTTTGCCCCCCTTTTGTTTATCTATCCGAGGTGGCTAAGATGTTTAAGGGCTCTAGCTTGAGGCTTGGTGCCCAAAACTGCTTTTGGGAAGAAAGAGGAGCCTTTACGGGTGAGGTTTCTCCCTTGATGTTAAAAAATTTAGGGGTTAAGTATGTAATCTTAGGGCACTCCGAAAGAATAATGATGGTGGGCGAAACCAATGAGATGATCAATAAAAAAGTACAAACAGCATTGCGAGATGGTTTATTCCCAGTGGTTTGCATTGGAGAAGATGCTACAGAAAGGACAGAAGGCAAAACCTTTCAGATTTTAGAGCAGGAATTTGAGCAAAGTTTAATCATGTCCAAAAAAATAGATTGGGAAAGGGTAGTGTTGGTTTATGAGCCTCTTTGGGCTATTAGTACCAGCAGTCATTCTTTGGGTGATTGCACGGCCGACGACGCTTTAACCGCCGCTTTGTTTTTAAGGAAATTAGTTCTGAACAAGGCTGGACAAAAAGCGGCCCGTAATATTAAGATCCTTTATGGAGGCAATGTAAACGCTCAAAACGCCGAGGATTACCTATTAGAAGATGGTATTGATGGCGTTTTGGTTGGTGCGGCCTCGTTGGATATTAAAGAATTTTTGGCAATATGTTAGCTTCGGACCTTAGGGAAAAGTATCTAAAGTTTTTTGAGGACAAGGGGCACAAGAGAATTCCTTCAGCCCCCTTGATTCCAGAACACGATCCAACGGTTTTATTTACCACAGCTGGTATGCACCCACTGGTACCTTTTTTATTGGGAGAGAAACATCCTTTGGGTACTCGGCTTTGTAGCAGTCAAAAGTGTATCCGAACGGGCGACATTGACGATGTGGGCGATGCTACGCACTTAACTTTTTTTGAAATGTTGGGTAATTGGTCATTAGGCGATTATTTTAAGAAAGAAGCGATTGAATGGAGTTTTGAGTTTCTAACCAAAGAATTGGGCGTCCCAAAAGAAAGGCTTGCCTTTTCAGTTTTTGAGGGAGATAAGGAGAATAATATTCTAAAAGATGAAGAAGCAGCTGATATTTGGAAGAATTTGGGTGTATCCGAAAAGAGAATCACTTACCTTGGAAGAAGTGACAATTGGTGGGGCCCTGCTGGTAAAACCGGTCCATGTGGGCCAGATACGGAGATGTTTTATTGGGCAGGCCCAGAGCCGGCTAAAGACCGATTTGACCCAAACGATACAAGGTGGGTTGAGATTTGGAATGATGTTTTTATGCAGTATAATAAGGCTTCAGACGGTTGCTTCGAGCCACTGACTAAAAAGAACGTTGATACTGGAATGGGCCTGGAGAGAATGGCAGCCTTATTGCAAGGCAAGGATAATGTTTATGATACTGAATTATTTCTTCCAATTTTAGAAAAAATTAGCCAGCTTTCTGGTAAGGCCTATCAAGACGATGCAAAATCCTTTCGCATCATTGCTGATCATCTAAGGGCAAGTATTTTTATTTTGGCTGATGGTCTAGCCCCTTCTAATACAGAGAGGGGATATGTTTTAAGACGTCTTATCAGAAGGGCTATTAGGTACGGCCGACTCTTAGGTATTGAAAAAGAATTTACTGTAAAAATCGCTCAAAGAATGCAAAAGATTTATGAAGATGCTTATCCGGAATTAATCCAGTATCAAGAATTTATTTTTGAGGAGTTATCTAAGGAAGAAGAAAAATTCGGGCGGACACTTAACAGGGGATTAAAAGAATTTGATAAATCAGTGAGGAGCAATATTTCAGGGCCAGAAGCCTTTAATCTGTATCAGAGCTATGGTTTTCCGGTGGAAATGACCATTGAGTTAGCTAAGGAGAGGGGAAAAAATGTTGATGAAGCGGCTTTTAAAGAAGAGCTCCAAAGACACCAAGCGCTTTCTCGTACTGCTTCGGCTGGTCAATTTAAGTCTGGGTTGGCCGACAATTCAGAGCAAACTACTAGGTATCACACGGCCACCCATTTATTATTAGCCGCCTTAAGAGAGGTTTTGGGTGATGAGGTTATCCAAAAAGGCAGCAATATTACAGCCGAAAGAATTAGGTTTGATTTTTCTTTTAACCGTAAGATAACCGCTGAAGAAATCAAAAAAGTAGAGGATTTGGTTAATGAAAAGATTCAAGCTAGTTTGCCAGTGGTTTGCGAAGAAATGGAAACAGGGCAAGCCAAAGAACGAGGAGCGATGGGTGTATTCGGCCATAAATACGGCGATCGGGTAAAGGTTTATACCATTAAGCAGGGAGAAAATATTTGTTCTCAAGAAATTTGTGCGGGGCCGCATGTTCAGAATACAAGAGAATTGGGTGAATTTAAAATAATAAAAGAAGAAGCCTCTTCAGCTGGCATTCGGCGTATTAAGGCAACCCTTACTTAGGTAGCTTTTCCACACTTTTGGGGGATGGCTATAACCTATCTTTTCTTGCTATAATAACTCATCATCATTAATTAAAAAATGAATTTTTGGAGTTCAAAACAAAAGGAATCCTTATTACTTGATTTCGGTTCAGGCTCTGTTAAGGGATGTATTTTTGAGAGAGATAAGGGTGGCAATAATATTGTTAAAGATTTAGCTGTTGCCAAACTTGATAAATACGGCGTCTTTAATGGCCATTTAGCTAAGACGAAAGCCAAACAATCCAAGAGATTAATCATTCAGGATTTTGATTCAGAGGTTATCAGGGCTGCCACTGAACGGGTGATGGGTCAGCTTGGCCTGAAAAATATTGATAAAGTTAATACTTTAATTAGCTTACCAGCCGATTGCTTAAAGGCCAGAGTGGTGAAAGTGAGTGTGGGAAGGGGAGTTGAAGCTAAGAGAATAAATGGAAAAGAGGCCAAAGCTATCTTTCAAGCTATTTTTGAAGAGGCCAAAGCTAAGATCGTAGCCGAATTTGAGTCGGTTGCTCAAGTTTACGGCCTTAAGTTTTTAAGGGCCAGAGTGTTGGCTATTCAAATCTCTGGCTATAATGTTCCTACTATTATTGGTTTTCGTGGTAAGGTTTTTGACGTTCAGGTCTTAATCGTTTTTTGTTTAAGAACTAAATGGTTTCAGTTTAAGCAAATTTTAGAACCTTTTAAACCGAAGCAGATGCATATTTTCCATGAGGCTGAAGGGTTGATTAAATGTCCCAAGATTGTTAAAGAACAGAATGTTATTTTAGCTGATATAGGGCACCTTTTTACTAAATTCTTTATTTTCAGAGGTAAAAATTTAGAGACTACGGGGGAGTGGCCACAAGGTAGTTACGATTTATCTTTAGCCTTGCAGGCTAAATTGAAAATGAGCGAAGGCGAGGCTCAAGAGATTATGTCCAATCTAACCAAAGGCGCCTTAACACCCAAAATCACAGAAAGGATTAATAAAATTTTAGCCCCAGTGGCTGATATTTGGTGGGGCAGAATGAAAACCATGTCCATGCAGTCTGGTCTCAATACGGCTCCAGTGGTTATATTGGGTGGGGGGAGTTTTTCGCCCTGTTTTTTGCAGCAGGCTCCAGCAGCTGGTTTTTCAGCCCGGGTGTTAGATATTAAACAATTGTCTCTGATTAATTCAAGCGGGACAAGTTTGTCGCCAGCCGAGGCTGGGACTTTAGTATTAACTTTTAGTGAATCCCATTAGATAAATTATTAATTTTTTAATATGGTTAAAAAGGTTATAGACGTTATCTCTCTGGAGAATAAAAAAGCCAGCCCATCAAGGGGCAATATGGTGGTGGAGGCCGTCCCTCAAAATATTAAACCAAAACCGCCTAAATTCTGGCGGAGGCTTTTAATTATTTTTTCCATCCTTTTGTTTTGCGGGGCTGCGGTAGCCGGTATTTCAATATTTAAATCTAAATTAAATTTATCCTTATTTCTAAAGCAAGAGAATACTGAAATTATCCAGGATTTGAAGGTAGATGGTTTAGCCCAAACCTCCGATTTTGATAGAAAGGTTGTCCAGGGGAAAGTTTTTAACGCCCAAAAAAGTTTAGAAATCAACCAAAAAGCCACTGGTCAGGACGAGAAAGGTTCCAAAGCCAGAGGCGTTATTCGGGTATTTAATAAAAGAAACCCGCCAGCAGCCAAGGCCTTAGTGGCCCAAACAAGATTTTTATCTTCTGATGGTAAAACATTTAAGGCTCTTAAAAAAATTGAATTACCAGCAGCCACCTTAGAGAACGGTAAGCTTACCCCAGGCTTTTTGGATGTTGAGGTGGAGGCCCAGGAAACAGGGGAGCAATATAATATTGGCCCCTCTACGTTCTCGGTCCCTGGTTTGGTTGGCTCGGCTTTGTACTACGATCTTTGGGGTGAATCAACCGCTAAAATGGAAGGAGGCTCCTTAAAGACGGTTCAAAAGGTAACCGTTGAAGATTTGGAAAATGCCAAGGCCACTTTGGAGGCTCAATTAGAGGAAGAACTTAAAAAGGATTTGCGCTCTCAGGCAGGTCAAGATTTTTGGATTGAGGATAAGGCAGTTTTAATTGATAATCCTGAAATTATTTGTGAAAAGAAAGAAGGAGATATTGTTGGGGAATTTAAATGCCAAGGCAAATCAGGGGCGAAGAGTCTGGCTATTAAAACCTCGGCCCTGAAGGATTTTGCTTATCATATTCTTTCTAACCAAATACCGCCTACAACCAACTTTAGGATGGAAACCGTTAGCTTGTCCTTAACTCCAGAAAACGTTGACTTTGCTTCTAATCTAATGGACATTGAAGTGAAAATCGGTTCCAAGGTTTACCAGAATATTGATAAAGATAAATTAATAGCAGAGGTCGTGGGCAAGTCGCAGGATGATATAGAGCAGATGATCCTACAGCGTTATCAGCAAGTAGAAAAGATTGATTTTGCCTTTTGGCCCTTTTGGGTTAAGCGGTGCCCAACCAATTCGCAAAGGGTTAATATCGGTTTTCAATTTTCTGACTAACTAAAGCCCGTAAAAAGCCCTTGACCTTTTTTAAGAAGTTTGCTATTTTAATAGATATCGCACTAATAGATGAAAAAAGACTCTCCTAAGGAAAAAGGACAAATTGTAGAGGCCTTGCCGAGCCTTTTGTTTAGGGTGAAACTGGATAATGGGCACGAAATATTGGCCCATTTAGCCGGTAAGCTCAAAATGAATAGGATTAAGGTTTTGCCTGGGGATAAGGTTTTAGTGGAACTAACGCCTTACGACGAGAGAAGGGGCATTATTACATATAGATTAAAGTAAAATAGCTTTTGATTAGACTACAAGAGATTTAAGGTCTTTTTTTGTTGGTGATTTATGAAAGTCAGGCCTTCAGTGAAAAAAATTTGTAATCATTGTAAGATAGTCCGCCGCAAGGGGCGTATTTATGTTATCTGTGATACCAACCCCAAGCATAAACAGCGCCAGGGGGCCTAAATTATTTATATAATCATATGCTTAGAATCGCAGGAATTAATATTCCAGATAATAAACAAATAATGATAGCCCTGACTTATATTTATGGTATCGGGCGTCCCTTGGCGGGAACGATTTTAGCTCAAACGCAAATTAATCCAATGAAAAAGGCTAAAGATTTGACTGAGAAAGAGGTGGCCGAATTAAGAAAAATAATTGAAAGCAGTCATAGGATTGAGGGCGACTTACGAAGAGAAACGGTAGCCAATATTAAAAGGTTAAAAGAAATTAGGTGCTGGAGAGGATCGCGCCACGCCAAAGGCCTGCCAGTTAGAGGCCAGAAGACCAAAAAGAATTCCAGAACCGTTAGGGGTAATGTGAGGAAAACTGTTGGCTCGGGCAGGAAGGCGGCACCATCTCCAAAATAATAAATAAGCATAAACCCCATGGGGAAAAAACGTGTTATTAAAAAAGATGAAAAAGAGCTGATAGCCGAGAGGGAAAAGATTGATAAGAATGTAGCTAAAAGCCAAAGTTTTTCGGGTACAGCAAGGGTTTTGGGTAGGGGTAAGATATACGTAAACGCTACCTATAATAATACCATTATCACTTTGACTGATATGGTGGGCAATGTTTTATTTTGGAAATCGGCAGGCAGCATTGGCTTTAAGGGCACTAAAAAAGGAACCTCGTTTGCTGCTTCTCAAGTAGCCCAAGCTGTGGTGCAGACTGCTCGTCAACTAAGAATTCAACAAGTAGAAATTTATTTAAAGGGCATTGGCGGAGGCAGGGATTCGGCTTTAAAAACTATTGCCAATCAAGGTCTAGAGGTTGAAGCCATTAAGGATGTAACTCCAGTGCCTCACAATGGCTGTCGTCCCAAAAAGCCCAGAAGGGTTTAATTTAATTCATTATGCCAAGTACTAATGTTTGTAAAATTTGTCGCAGATTAGGTCAGAAAGTGATGCTGAAAGGGGATAAATGCTTGTCTCCAAAATGCACCATGGTTAAAAGACCTTATGCCCCAGGACCTAAGAAAAAAAGAGGTCGCGGGGGGGCTATGTCTGAATACGGGAAAGAGTTGGCTGAAAAACAAAAATTGCAGAAGTACTATGGCCTAAGAGAAAAACAGTTTGGCCACTACGTGAAGGGTATTTTACACAGACGTGGTAAAGTGGAAGATGCGACGCTTCTGTTAATCAGACAATTAGAGGGTCGTTTAGATAATGTTGTTTTTCGATTAGGCATTGCTAAATCTAGGGTGGAGGCTCGCCAGTTAGTGAGCCATAGTCATTTTTTGGTTAATGGTAAGCCCGTAAATATACCGTCTTTTCAGACTAAAAAAGGCATGGTGATTTCAGTGAAACCGAGTAAAAATCAGAAAATTATTTTTAAAAATTTAAGCGCTACTTGGAAAAATTTTAATCCGCCATCTTGGCTGAAGCTGGATAAAGAAAAAATGGAAGGTACTATTTTGTCCCAACCGTTAGCTGAGGAAGTGGGTTCTACTGTAGACATCACGGCAATTTTTGAGTTTTATTCAAGATAATAATCCGTCGGTAAGAGTGGGCCTTAAGGGGCGGCTCAAGCCTATGGAGGATTGCCGGACACATAAATTTGCGAATTCTCCGCTTCGCAAATTTATGTGTCCGGTGTAAAAGTTCTAAAACTCGTTATTAAAATTTAAGCTAAATTTTAATAATTCGTTCAGGACTTCTAACGCATGATTCCTTTACCTCAACCACCAAAAATAACTTCCCGATCAGAAAATAGGGCTGTGTTTGAAATTGAAGGACTATACCCTGGCTATGCCGTAACGGTCGGCAATTGCTTGAGGAGGGTTTTGCTTTCTTCTTTAGAGGGGGCAGCCATTACTCAAGTAAAAATTAAAGGCGTTTTGCATGAGTTTTCCACGATACCTTCAGTTTTAGAAGATGTTATTATCATCATGCTTAACTTAAAAAAGCTTAGGTTTAAGATGTTCTCTGATCAACCTCAAAATATTTCCCTCACCGTCAAGGGCGAGAAAGAGGCCCGCGGTAAGGATTTTAAATTAACCTCTGAATTGGAGTTAATTAATCCTGACGCTCACATCGCCACCTTAACCAAGGGCTCAGCGGAATTAGTCATTGATGCTTTAGTGGAAAGAGGAGTTGGCTATGAGCCTATTGAAAAAAGAGAAATAAAAAAGTCCGAGGTTGGCGTTTTACCTTTGGATGCTATCTACACACCAGTTAAAAAGGTTAGTTTAACAACGGAGGATATGAGGGTAGGGAAAAGGACTGATTTTGGGCTTTTGAAAGTGGATCTTGAAACTGATGGCACCATGACCCCCGAGGAGGCTTTTACGAAAGCCACTAATATTTTAGTTCAACATTTTACCTTAATAGAATCGGCTTTTGCTGAAAAGCCAAAGACTGAAAAGGCTGCCAGCAAAAAGGCTGCAGATCAAAGCGAAGAGTCCGGAGAAGAGGAGGCTCAAGAGGAGGTTAAAAAAACCAAGGTAGAAGATTTAAAAATTTCTGAAAGGACTAAAAATGCTTTGCTTAAAAATAGCTTAAAAACAGTTAGTGGGGTTATGAGAAAGTCCGAAAAAGATTTGGCGGAATTGGAGGGCATGGGCGATAAGGCCATAGTTGAGATTAAGAAAGCCCTCAAAAAACTAGGAGTTAGCCTAAGGGAAACAGAATAACCATGAATAAACAGAAACAAGGGAATAAATTCTCCAGAAAAAGCGGCCCCAGGAAGGCTTTGATGAAAACTTGGGTTGGCTCTTTGTTTTTACGGGAGAGGATTACCACCACTGAGGCTAAGGCTAAAGAATTCAGGAGATTCGCTGAGCGATTTTTAACGAAGGCTAAAAGAGGCGATTTAACTGCCAGGCGCTATCTTTTGCGTTATTTGCCGCCTCGGATTGTTAAAAAGTTAATTGAAGAAATAGCCCCTAAGTATCAAACCCGAAATGGTGGTTATACCAGGATTATCAGGCTTGGTGCCAGAAAGAGCGACAACGCTAAGATGGCCATTATTGAATTAGTGGAGAAGACTGACAAGAAAAAGGTGGTCAAAAAAATATCTAAAGAAAAGAAATAATTTTATCTATGCAGCGAGAAACATATACAATTGATGCTGCCAGTAAACCATTAGGCAGGCTGGCCACTGAAATAGCGGTTTTACTTCGCGGTAAGTATAAAACTGATTTTGCTCCCCATAAAGATGAGGGCGCTTTTGTGGTAATCAACAATGCCAGTAAGATTAAAATTACTGGCCGGAAGTTAAAGCAAAAAACTTATTATCATCATACAGGCTATCCTAAGGGCTTTCGTCAAATTAATTTAGCTGATCTCCAGGACAAAAAGCCTAAAGAGCCCTTGAGAAGGGCGGTGATGGGGATGTTGCCTAAAAACAAGCTTAGGGAGCAAATGATTAAAAGGCTTACTATTAATTTATAATTCTATATGGTTGAGAAAAAAGAAACAAAAGAAAAGGAGAAAAAGGTGGTTCCCAAGAAGGCAGCGGTGAAGACTGTTGGGCAAAAGGGTAAAACCGTTACGAAAAAGCCTGCTGAAAAAATAGTTAAGAAGGCTGTTTCTCCAAAAAAGAAAGAGGTGAAGATTGAAAAGGTAGAATTAACAGAGCCAATAGAGCTAGAGCTTAGCTCGCAAGATATCCCTGATGAGGGCGCTATTCCTTTAGAGCAAATAATTGCCGGTAAAACCAAGTATTTTGAGGCCGTGGGCAGAAGAAAAACTTCAGTGGCTCGCGTGCGCCTTTTTACCCAAGGCAAAAAAGATGTCACCGTTAATGATAAGCCTTACGAGGATTATTTTAAATTAGATGCTTTTCAGAAAGAAGTTGTGGCTCCCTTGCAAAAAATAAATTGTTTGGGTAAGTTTGGCCTTTCTATCAGGGTTAGTGGAGGCGGTTTGTCAGGCCAAGCGGAGGCGGATCGCCATGGAGTAGCGAGGGCCTTAGTGTTGCTTAACCCTTATTTCAAGAAGAGATTAAAAAAATCAGGTTATTTAACTCGTGACCCCAGAATGAGGGAAAGAAAAAAGCCCGGTTTAAAAAGGGCCAGAAGAGCCCCCCAGTGGTCAAAGCGTTAAGAATTTTTCTCGGCACCCTTGGCCTACCCCTCCTAGATGCTTTTTATTGCATTGCCTAAGGAGGGGTTTTTTGTTAAGATGATTCAATGTGGCAAGAATTACAGATTTTTTTATTGGCCATGACGCCAATAGGGGAGTTAAGGGCTGCCATTCCGGTTGGGGTTGGGGTTTATCATCTAAACTGGCTTTTAGTGTTTTTAATTAGTGTGATTGGCAATCTAACCCCTATTTTGTTCCTTTTGTTATTTTTGAGGCCTCTTTCTGAATATTTGTCAGTTAGGGTTTCTCTTTGCAAGCATTTTTTTGTTTGGTTATTTGAGCGCACCCAAAAAAAACACCATCGAGCCATTGAGAGATATGGCTGGTGGGGCCTGATGGCTTTTGTAGCCATACCTTTACCGATGACTGGCGGATGGTCGGGGGCCCTGATAGCCTTTTTAACGGGTATGCCATTTTGGCAAGCTTTTTCGGCTATTGCTGTTGGGGTAGTGGTTGCTGGCACGGTCGTTTCTTTGGTAGTGAAAACCGGTTTGGTTGTTGGGCAATATTTTGGCTGGCAAATATTGATTGTTATCCTCTTGGTCGTTGCTGTAAGTTGGTTAATCTTTAGAAAAGTAAGAAATAAAAAATAATTATGAACTTAGTCTTGTACAGAAAATATCGTCCCCAAGCCTTTAAAGAGGTTGTGGGGCAAGAGCATATTGTTCAAACCCTAAAGAATGCGGTGGCTAATGGGTCCCTGTCGCATGCTTATTTATTTGGCGGCCCAAGAGGCTGTGGTAAAACTAGTTTGGCTAGAATTTTAGCTAAAGCCGTTAATTGTCAGCAAAGAAAGGCTGGCCAATCAGAGCCTTGCAATCAATGCGACTCTTGTTTAGAAATCAATCAGGGCCGAGCCATGGATTTAATTGAGATTGATGCCGCTTCTAATCGGGGCATTGATGAAATCCGAGAGTTAAAAGAGGGGATTAGGTTTCGTCCAGCCAGGTCCAAGTACAAGGTTTTTATTATTGACGAGGCTCACCAGTTAACCAAAGAAGCGGCCAATGCTCTATTAAAGACCCTAGAAGAGCCGCCGGAACATGTTATTTTTGTTTTAGCCACTACCGAACTATCTAAAATGATTTCTACTATCTTGTCGCGTTGTCAGAGGTTTGATTTTAGAAAACTAAGATTATCTGAAATTGTTTCCAGACTATCCTATATTTTAGGTCAAGAAAAAATTATTTACGAAAAAGAGGCCTTAGAGCTCATAGCCCTTTACAGTGGGGGAGCCTTAAGGGATGCCGAGAGCCTGCTTGATGAGGCGGTGAGTTTTGTAGGGCAGGACGGGAAAATCGAAAAAAAGGAGATTCAGGCCATTTTAGGTACGCCCGACATTAAAGCCGTTTTCAAATTTCTTGGCTTTTTACAGAAGAAGCAAGCCAAGGAGGCCGTAGAGTTTTTAAATCAGGTGGTTTTCCAGAGCGTAGACTTAAAAGAGTTTATTAAACTAACCGTCCAGTTTTTAAGGGAGACTTTATTCTTTAAATTGGGGGCTGAACCAGAAAGCCCCTTACTTTTATCATTAAGTGGGGAAGAGCTGGCAGAATTGAGGCAGTTAGCTGCTGATTGGTCCCCAAAAGAGCTTAAAATAGCCCTAGAAGCCATTACTGAGGCTGAAAACAAGATGAAGTATAGCTCTATCTTACAACTCCCCCTGGAGCTTGCTGTTATTGAAATCTGCACTGAAAATAGGTAGTATATAAGTCATTGCGGGGTCGTCTAATGGTAGGACTGTGGCCTTTGGAGCCGCGTATCTAGGTTCGAATCCTAGCCCCGCAGCATTATGCCCCTCGATTTTATTAATGAATAAGAAGATTACAATCATAGCTGGGACGATAATTGTGGTGACAATCAGTATCGCTGTTTTTGCATATCAAAGACAATTTGGAGCGCCGCAAAAAGGCGCAGAAAAAGAACGAATTGTAGTGAATCTTACCACAACAGAAGCGGAACTAATTCCTAAATTAAAAGAGCAAGGCTATGTGAAAAGTGAGCGGGCACTCAACTTTGTTCTAAAGGTAAAAGGGTGGCAAGGGAAAATAGAACCGGGCGGCTACATAGTTTCAAAAAGTATGAATGCCTGGCAATTAGCGGATACCTTGGTTAATCGTCCTTACCAAAAATGGATAGTGATACCAGAAGGGTTGAGAGCAGCAGAAATCGCAGAAAAATTGCAAAAAGGATTGGGCTGGAAAGATACGGCAAAAGAAGAGTTTCTTGCTGAGGCCCAAGAGGGTTATCTCTTCCCCGACACTTATCTTCTGGATTTGGATTTTACGGGTGCAGATGTTGCGAAAAGAATGAAAAGCCAATTCAATGAAAAAACCGCAAATCTGTTCAAGGCAGCCGCAGAAAAAAATATTAGAAATGATACTTTGATAGTTTTGGCATCTTTAATTCAGAGAGAATCCGCAAACGAAGAGGAGATGCCCACGATTGCCGGAGTAATCTGGAACAGATGGTTAAAAGATATGCCTTTCCAAATAGACGCAACTATCCAATACGCCTTAGGAGAACCAGGAAATTGGTGGCCGGTTATAAAGCCGGAAGATTATGAGCTTGACTCTTCTTATAATACCTATGTCCACAAGGGCCGTCCGCCGTTTCCGATCTGCAACCCGGGATTGGCAGCGATCGACGCTGTAATAAATTCAGAAGACAACGAATATCTTTATTATCTGCATGACAGTGAAGGGCAGATTCATCTCGCTACGACCTATGAGGAGCATCTGGAAAACATTAAGGAATATTTAAAATAAGACAGTCGGCAGGCCTTAACACCTTGGTTCCAGACCGCGAGGCACGCAACATGCGAGTTTTTAAAATTAAACTTGCCAGTATACTATGTTTATAAAGAAATTATTCTTTGTCTTATTGGGCCTAGCTGTTTTGGCGGGCTTTCTTTTTTTATTTTTTCCGCCTAAAACAAATATTGCTAGCTTGTCTGAGGGAATTACAATGTTAGACAAAGAAGGCTATGAAAGTTTTTCAGTCAGCCTTTCAAACCAAGACCTAGACTTAATTAAATCAGCCATAAAGAGAGCCTATTGTTATTTGCCTTTTGAAGCCTGCGCTATTAGTTTACGGACTGAAAAGAGGATTACGAATCCAGACCTCCTTAATAACTATTCCTATATAATCTCCGGCACGTTTGATATATCTACCCCTTGGCCATTTTTTCGTGATCCTACAGTTGCAAGTAGCGGCAGTTTTATTATAGCGAAAAAGAAAGCAGACAATTCTTGGGAACTTGTTGAAAAACTTTGCTGCTGTGACGCCTGCTCTGAATGGCGCTAATAATAATTGGAGGAGGTTGCTCCTTAGTCTGGCGTGACTATAGGGAGCATGCCCTTTCACTCGTGTAAATTTATGCCCCAATTTAATACTTGGGAAAATGAGTATAAGAGTTCAAAGTTATTGGTAATCAAAAAAGCCGAACCGCAAAATGACACTTTGCGTTTTTTTAGGTATTTAAAAAAATATGAAAAGTTTAAGCTGGAGGGGTTAAGGGTATTAGACCTTGGTTCGGGCACGGGCAGAAACGCTAATTATCTGGCCAAACTGGGCAATGTGGTTGTTGGGATGGAAATTTCCCATACGGCCATAGATATCGCTAAAAAGCGCGCCAAAGAAATAGGAGTCGAAAAAAATGTCACTTATCAAAACAGAAACATAGGATCTGCCTATCCTTTTGAGGACCAATATTTTGATTTAATTCTGGATGTTACCTCGTCAAACTCCTTAAACAATGTTGAAAGAGATGTTTATATTCAAGAAGTATATCGAACTTTAAAGAAAGGAGGATACTTATTCGTTAGGGCTTTGTGTTTGGACGGCGATAAAAATGCGAAGAATTTATTAAAAATTTGTCCGGGGCCGGAATACGATACCTACGTTATTTTAGAATTGGGACTGATTGAGCGGGTATTTGGCGAGCAAGATTTCCGTGAGCTCTACGGCCGACATTTTAAAATCAAAAAATTACTCAAAAAATCTGGGTATGCCAAAATGCAAGGGCAGAATTATAAAAGGAATTATTGGTTGGCATATATGCAGAAAGTTGATTAAATAGGGAATCTCTTAAATGTTTTAATGATTATAGGTAGCGTCAAACAAGCGAGGCGATGGATATTCCGCTTCAAGCTTATTTTCGCTAACTAAACTAAAACGCCCCTTACGGGGGCGTTTTAGTTTCTGTGGAAGCTTTGTTATAATGATTTTTTCATTATTTGGTTAGCACAATCAAAAACGCTCCCGAGGGGGAGCGTTTTTGTGTTTAGGGATTTTTGGTCGGATAATATCTCCTTGGCCTAATTGATTTAGCAAGGCCTTCATAATTTTCTTTTGTTCGGCCATTATTTTGTCCCAGCCTGGTTCGTTTATTTCACCGATAAACCGAATTTTTCTTTTGAGGAAATCAATTATTTGGGATAACAGGGCAGAGTTTTGAACTAATTTATCTATGACTTTCTCTCTAATCCATTCATCAGGGATTAAACAGAGTAGATGCTGTAATTCCTCTTTATGCTCTGGAGAAAGCTTAAGGTCATCAAATGCTTTTTCAAGATTTTGATAACTCATAGATTTTTATTATTTTGTCTATCATATATCACATTTCTACAAGTTGTCAATAGTGTTTCAATAAACTCAAGTCTGTTTTATACTGCTTCCTTTAAATAGCACTCTTCACCCCAGTGGTAGAACCTGCGGTTCACTACGGGACTTCGGACTGTTTTTTATTTATACCACTTCTTTTAAATAACACTCCTCGCAGTAAACAATCTCTGGTCTATCAGGAGAATAAGAGGTTTGGAAGGTGTTGAGGCAGGGGTTGGTACCGTGATTGTGGGTAGTGGTATTCTGGTAGAGGTTATTACTGGAGTGAGTGCCATGACATTGACACTGTCTCTTCCAGAGCTTCAGGGGATTACGTTGTTTAAGACGCCCGTAGTGTCTGCAGTTGGGACAGAGTCTGGGTAGGGGGAGGTTCATCTTTTTGTAGAACTGTAACTCTTGAGGGATTATTCTGAAGGCAGTGGTGCATTGTTCGTTACAAGCTCCCTTATGTTCGCATTCAATGACTTCATTTAAGATGGGGTCATTTACGTCCTTGATATTATCTGGGATGTCTGCTGTTTTCATTGTTATCTGGTAGCTTCTCTCTTCAGGGTCACGCCAAGCGTAACCTTTTTCAATAGCCTCTTCCTTGGTTAAAGGAAAGTATTCTTGAGCTATGGTTTCATTGTAACAGAAAGGGGAAAGCTCTGGTGGGAAGAACTCCCCGTACTTATAGACTCTTCCTTTCTTGTCTATGTAGGGCATATCATTCATGTGCTCTATGATTTTGGGCACTAATTGCCCGTACTCTTCTTTTGAGTACTGCTTGTTGAGGATGCAATACTGCTTGTTACGCAAACCAACACAGCCGAAACAATCCGCACAGCTAAAACACAGGTCGCAGTAAGCTAAGTTGCGTGAAGGATCAACAACATTACAAAACTTCACGTTGTAAATTTCTTCGTTACCTACTGTTTCGTAAGCTAATTCACCTTTGCCCAAACCATAGTTATCTGAAATATCTTTGCAACCATATAAACGTGCTGAATGGCGACAATTTTCTAAATTATGAGCAGCGAAACAATTATGGGTATTTTTACAGTCCCTCAGAAAATCACCGGTGGAATTAACGCAATTTCTGAACCGAGACGCTCGGTGTGGTTTTACTAAAATCAACTGTTCAAATTTTTCCTTGCCCCCTAATTGTTTCACGAAGCTAGCCAGATCAAATTCTTTTTTTCTTCTTTCATATTCTTCGCGCGA
The DNA here is from genome assembly GCA_028712605.1 of Minisyncoccota bacterium. Lineage (GTDB taxonomy): Bacteria > Patescibacteriota > Minisyncoccia > Minisyncoccales > CG1-02-41-26 > JAPLWD01. The sequence continues at coordinate 20,755 of JAQTPV010000007.1, forward strand.
TAGTTGTTCGCCCCAAAAAACGTATTTTTGATTACGTAAGCCTACCCCGCCAATGCAATCTTGGCAGTTGCGACAGTCATACAAGAAAGCTGAGTTGATGCAGTCCTCGGAATTAGAAAGGAAAATAGAATTATGACATCGCTCTGTGTCTATACACTCATAAACCATTTCCGACTTAAAAACAAAAAGTAAATCAAGACCGTTTTTTACTGCATTAATATTGGTACAATAAGAGCAATCTTCGCTCGGCACCACGCTAAAGCAAAGGTAGAGATTTTTACTTTGATAAGCTTGATTAGCGTATGTAGAATCAGTACATTGTAAATTAAAGATAGGGATACGAGGCACTTTTTCTTGTAAAACATGAAACTGCGCAAAAAATGGCTTGGAGAAATCATACTCTCGGCTATAAACTCCTGCCTCCCATTTATCAGACCACCACTCACCTTGTTCATATACTCGGAAAGGCTTATCTGGAGAGTAAAGGCAAACCATTTCCTTGCCTGAAAGATCACTCTCCTTCTTATAAAGAGCTCGCTCGTTTCTCCAAGTCATTCTTCTAATTAACCGGCACTCCGGACACCAAGTTGGAGGGGGGACTTTTATTTTCTCATAAAAATCAAAGTCCTCTGGTTCTATCGCAAATTCAGATTTACAATTTTGGCATATTTTTTTACAGTTTTGCCTGCCCGCCGGAGCTTCAGCGTAGGTGGGGCATTGTTTTGTTTCCTTTTGCATATTCATTTAATTTATTGAGCTAATTTTAACCCAATGCAGTAATAAGGTAAAGGATCAGGCCATTAGAGATTTCACTATTTTCTTCTGCTCATCTATTATTTTGTCCCAACCCGGCTCATTTATTTCTCCTAAGAATTGACCCTTCCTTTTAATAAAATCAATCAATTTATTTATGATGTTAGGATTTTGGGTTAATTTATTTATGGCATTATCCCTCATTTTTTCATCGGAGATCAAGAAAATTATGTACTGCAACTCCTCCATTTCTTCTCGGGAAAGGCCTAGTGTGTCTAATAATATTTTTTGGAGGGATTGGTAGGTCATATTATTTTTATTATGTTGTCCCATTATAGCATATCTATATACATTGTCAATGCCCTTAGTCACGGGAAGTAGTGAACAGCCATATATTGTATGGGCTGGTGGATATCACCCTATTACTGTCTAAAACTATTGACACAGAATTTGAGAAGGTGTATAATAGAACCGTATAAAATTTTTCAGGGAATCGGTCTCCTTATTAACTTACCCTGTGGCTTAAAAGGAACTTGATTCTCTGGATTAGTTGATGCATGACCAACAAGGAAGCACTTTTAGAGCTTGGCTTCACCGATAAGGAAGTGAGAATTTATTTAGCTTTATTAGAAATGGGTAAAGAAACCGCCAGTGAAATAGCCAGACAAGCGGGCATTCAAAGGACTACTGCCTATAATATTTTAAACATTTTAGCCGGTAAGGGTTTAGTACGGCTTTCAGGTAGAGAGCCCAAAACAGAATATGTGGCTGAATCTCCAGATAAAATTACCGAGCTCTTAAAAGAACAAACTCAAGAGATCCAAGAAAAATTAAAAAAGGCTACTAAACTAGTCCCGCAATTAAAATCAGCGCATAAAGTGGGGGAAAGGCCTAAAATTAAGTTTTACGAAGGAAAACAAGGCTTGATTGAGGTTTATGAAGACACTTTAACTTCCCATGAGACAATTAGGGCGTATGCTACTGTTGATGAAATGCATAAGGCCCTGCCTGGTTATTTTCCTGAATACTATCGCAGAAGAACCAAGAAGGGCGTTGCTACCAGAGGCATTATCCCTAAAACTGATATTAGCTTAGAGCGAACAAGGCATAATAAAGAAGAGTTACGCACGAGTGTTTTTGTGCCAGCTGATAAATATTATTTTTCACCGGAGATTAATATCTACGATAATAAAATAATGATTGCTTCCTGGCGGGAGAAGCTTGGCATTATTATTGAATCAGCTGAAATAGCTGATGCTATGAAAAAAATTTACGAATTAGCCTGGCAGGGCGCCAAAAAGCTAGATGAGAAAAAAGATAGGTGAATGTTTGCAATCCAAAAACACCTCTTTGAAGAGGTGTTTTTGGGTAATCCTTTTTGTTGTTTCCTTTTTGTTATTGATGATTATGAACCATAGTGCCAGGGTTTTCAGCGTCAGCTACAACCTCGGTCTGCTGGCCATTCAACTTAGGTAAAATTTTATCAAAAACAAATTTAGCATCGCCTTGGGTCATATTGGTGCAGCCAGCGCTTTGTTGGGTGCCAAACCTGTCGTGCCAGTAAGTGCCGTGGATGGCGTAAGAATCATGGTAAAACATTACCGAAGGTACGTCCGGGATATCGTAGCCATGCTCAAAATTAGGCGGATTATCCTTCATCCTCTTTTTAATCAGTTTATAGCGGATACTGTAAGTGCCTTCAATTGTTTCCGAACCTTTTCGGCCGGTGGAGACAAAGGTTGCGAAAACCGGTTTGTCGTATTGAAACAGGGTAAATATTTCTTTCTTAGTGTCAACGTCAATCCAATAATCTTTTTCTTTAACTCCTTGGGGGATTTGAAATTCCTTAGGTGGTTCTGGTTGCGGCAGGGGATTAACGGCTTCAGAGAAGACATAGCCTCTAGCATACTTTCCTCCATCAATTTGATACCAATGATTATTATTGTTGATTTGTTCTCCGGCTACCTCGTCTAAGACTTTGACTCGGTTAATAGTGGATAATTCTCCCATAATGTCTGATTTGGTAGTTGGCTCTTTTCTAACCCTGGTTTGATTGGTATTAATCTGCCCCCACCAGCCTAAGTATTGGAAACGATCAGGGCCTAAGATGCCTCTTTGTTGGGGCAACTGGGCGAGAAACTCCCAAGTTACCGCAGAGCCTAAGCCTTGTTCATCAAAAACAATAGCCCGTACTTTGTATAACTCGTCTTTTTTAAGCTTTTCGTTGAAACTAATTTCATATTGAAATGATTTTTGTGTTTGGGATTCTTGGGTGGTTGTTGGGGTTGAGGTAGTGATAATAGCTGTTTGGGGGCGTCCTTGTAAAAATAAAAAAGCTTCTTTGAGGGGATTTTTTGAGGATACTACCACGGCTATCTTTTGTTCGGCTGGGAAAACTGTTGAATCGCGAGAGGGTATAAAGTCTAGAAAGGCCGGGTATGTTGTATCGCCTTTTGGCAATAGAATGATGAAGCCGTTGCTACTGGTTGAAATTTGAGCTGGTTGCAAAACGCCACGGCGCTTTATATTTACCAGGAAATCATCACCTCTCTTTTCATAGTTTAGTTCCTCAATTAGGGGATTATTGATAACCATAACGTCATTGTACAAGAAACTGGTGTTTACTTCGCCGACATTGCGAAAAAGAATTTCACTTCGTCCTTCTTGGGGAAATTCTTGCAATGAATATTGAGGCGTGGCGCTAAGGGCTTTTTGATTGCCTTGGAAGTGGATAATTACTTTTGATCCTTCTTGGGTTTCTGATAAACAAGTGAGGCTGGTTACAGAGTATTCTCCAGCATATTCGGGCAATTTTTGGTCGGCTGTGGTTATTTTATTTTCATATAAAAAAAGGCCGCCCGAAACTACGGCGATAGAGGCAACTAAAATAACGAAAAATCGCAAAACGAATGAAATCATACTGCTCCGATAATCTTTGTGATAATGTATCACAAACCCAGCTTTCTTGCAAACTAATCAGCGACAGGTTAAATTAAAGGGGTATATGAGGAATCACACCCTTAAAACTTTGCGTATTTATTGGGAGTATTGTACGAGGCACAAGGTGTCATTATCTTTAGTTATAGGCTCCGTAACGAGCGCTTCAATACTAAATGCTGTATTCCCCCTGTTTTTTAAAAGTTTTTTTGACACTTTAGCTAGTCAGGAACCGAAAGAAGTCATTTTTGGGACCTTGACCAGCATTTTATTTTGGCTAGCTTTTTTATATTTCTTGCAGTGGTGTTTTTGGCGAGTAGCTAGTTTTGCCAACATCCATTTCCAATCCAAGATTATGGCTGAAATGGCCAATGATTGTTTTGCTTATTTACACAAACACTCCTTTTCTTTCTTTCAGAATAACTTTGTAGGGTCATTGGTTAAAAAAGTAAAATGGTTTACCAAGGCCTTTGAAGACATCGCGGATAAGGTATTTTGGAACCTTTTAACTTTAGCCGTCAATCTAGTTATCATCATTTATGTCCTGTCCACGAGAAACTATCTTTTAGCCGTTGGGGTGTTGATTTGGCTCGTAATTTTTTTCGTCATTAACGCTATTTTTATTAGATATAAGCTTAAACATGATATCAAGCGGGCCCAGATTGAGACTGAATCAACGGGCCTGTTGGCTGACACTATTACTAACAGCCATACTATCCAGCTTTTCAACGGCTATGAAAGCGAGAGGGCTAAATTTGGGGACACAACAGAAAGATTACGCAAGATTAGATATTTCACTTGGAACTTAAGCGGCTGGTTTGAAGCGGGGCAAGGCTTTTTGATGATTTCTTTAGAAATAGGAATGCTGTTTTTAGCCCTGCATCTCTGGCGAGCTGGGATCCTAACCGTTGGAGACTTCGTTTTAATTGAAAGCTACTTAGTGGATATGTTCATTAGGGTTTGGGATTTTGGCAAAATCATCCGGCACATCTATGAAACCCTAGCTGACGCTGAAGAAATGACCGAGATTTTAGAAACGCCTCACGAAATTACTGATATCCCAACTGCCAAAGAGTTATTGGCGAAAGAAGGGAAAATTGAATTTAAAAATGTGGATTTCTACTATAATCAGACTCGACCAGTACTCCGTAACTTTAATTTGATTATTGGCGGCAGAGAAAGGCTGGCTTTAATTGGTCCGTCAGGCGCTGGCAAAACCACAGTTGTCAAATTGCTTTTGAGGATTTACGATGTGTCTGATGGCAAGATTTTGATTGATGGACAAAACATTAATAAAATCACCCAAAATAGTTTAAGGGGGGTGATTAGTTTAGTGCCCCAAGATCCAATCTTGTTCCACCGCACCTTAATGGAAAATATCCGTTATGGACGACCTGGGGCCACAGACGAAGAGGTGATAGAGGCTTCTCAAAAAGCCCGTTGCCATGAGTTTATTAGTCAATTGGACCAGGGTTATAATACTTATGTTGGCGAACGAGGGATTAAGTTGTCGGGAGGCGAGCGTCAACGAGTAGCGATTGCCCGAGCCATTTTACGCAATTCTCCCATCTTGGTTTTAGATGAGGCCACCTCCAGCTTGGATTCTGAATCGGAAAGATTGATCCAAGAGGCCATCAGCGAGTTGATGAAAGAAAAAACAGTTATTGTCATCGCTCATCGTTTATCCACCATTCGGCAAATGGATCGCATTATCGTGATTGATAACGGTAGAATTATGGAAGAGGGGACCCACCAGGAGTTACTAGCTCGGGCTGGCGGTCAATACAGAAAGCTTTGGGAAATCCAAGCCGGTAGCTTTATGGAATGATCTTTTTATATGGTTGATTCATTAAATAACAAAAAGCCGTTAGCAGATAGGATAAGACCAGAAACGCTGGATGATTTTTTGGGTCAAGATGAAATAGTGGGGCAGGGCAAGCTGTTAAGGCAGGCCATAGCGGCTGACAAGATCCCCTCCATGATCTTTTGGGGCCCACCGGGTTCAGGTAAAACCACCCTGGCTTTCATTATCGCTAAACAAACTAAGGCTGAGTTTATTAAATTTAGCGCTGTTACTAGCGGCCTGAAAGATCTGCGGGAGGTAGTCAAAAAATCCCAGCAAAATGAATGGCAGGGCCAAAGAACCATTTTGTTTGTTGATGAAATCCACAGATGGAACAAAATTCAACAAGATGCCTTACTGCCCCATGTGGAGAGGGGGCTTATTACTCTAATCGGTGCCACCACCGAAAACCCCAGCTTTGAAGTGAGGGGTGCTTTGTTATCAAGGTGCCGTGTTTTTGTTTTGAAGCAATTAACCCCCCAGCAAATTGTTACTCTTTTAGTTAGGGCGATTAAGGATAAGGAAAACGGACTAGGGAACATAAAATTAAAGGCTCCTCCTAAAATTTTAGAAAGTATTGCCCAAATGAGTAACGGCGACGTCAGAACAGCCTTGAACGTTTTAGAATACGCCGCCTCTTTATCCAAGGAGATCACCATTGATATTGTTAAAGAGGCTTTTCAAAAATCTTATTTACTCTATGATAAAGACGGCGACGAACATTACAATATTATTTCAGCTTTGCATAAGGCTATGCGAGGGTCTGATGCTGACGCTGCTTTATATTGGTTGACTCGGATGTTAGAGGCAGGGGAGGACCCACTGTATGTGGCCAGAAGGATTGTGAGGTTTGCTTCAGAAGATATAGGCTTAGCCAACTCTCGGGCCCTAGAGCAGGCCGTGGCCGCCTATAACGCTTGCCACTTTATCGGTATGCCAGAGTGTAACGTGATTTTAGCTCAAGCTGTTGTTTATATGGCTAAGTGCAAAAAGTCCAATGAGCTTTATATGGCTTATGGAAAAGCTAAAAAAGACGTTGAGGACTTTGGTAACTTGCCTGTTCCCTTGCATATCCGTAATGCTCCCACCAAGCTAATGAAAGAGCTTGGCTACGGCAAAGACTACAAATACAGCCCGGACTTTAATTACCAAGAAAATCAAGATTATCTACCTGATAAACTTCGTGGCCGTAAATATTTTAAAAATTTATGAAAATTTCTTACGTTTACGATGAGGGGCCAAGAAAAGAGGACAATTATTTAATTAAAGATAATCTGGCTGGTGTCTTTGATGGCGCTAATAGCCGCACCAATTTTATTGACCAGCAGGGCCTTAGCGGGGGGCAGCTGGCCGCTCAAATTGTCAAAGATACCTTTGCTCTAGATGATAGGTCTCTACAAGACTTAGCCATTTTAGCCAATCAAAACTTAAAGAGCCAAATGATGGCTCATGGAGTGGATACGAACGATA
>JAQTPV010000008.1 GCA_028712605.1 Minisyncoccota bacterium
CATGCAATTTGATAAAGGCTATATTTCACATTACATGGTTACTAATCCCGAAAAAATGGAGGCCATATTGGAGGAGCCTTTTATCCTAATCACTGACCGTAAGATTTCTTCTATTCATGATATTTTGCCTTTGTTGGAAAAAATCGCCAAGTTAGGTAAAAAAGAAATGGTTATCATTGCTGACGATGTTGATGGCGATGCCTTAGCCACCTTAGTGGTTAATAAATTGAGGGGAGTTTTGAATGTTTTATCTGTTAAAGCCCCTGGTTTTGGCGACAGAAAGAAAGAGATGTTAGAAGATATTGCTATCGTTACTGGCGGTACGGTTATTTCCGAGGAAAAAGGCTTGAAAATAGACACAGCCGAAGTGGCCGTGTTGGGTAAGGCCAGAAAAATAATTTCTACCAAAGAGAGTACTATTATTATTGGTGGCAAGGGCAAAAAGCAAGATATTGATGCTCGGATTGGCCAGATAAAAAATGAAATTCAAAGGAGTACCTCTGATTTTGACAAAGAAAAGCTTCAAGAGAGGTTAGGTAAGTTGTCTGGTGGCGTGGCCGTGATTAAGGTTGGCGCTTTAACTGAAGTGGAGCAGAAAGCTAAAAAAGATAAGGCTGATGATGCCTTGAATGCCACTAAGGCGGCTTTAGAAGAAGGGATTGTGGCCGGAGGTGGTGTGGCTTTGATCAGGGCGGCTGGTGCTTTGGAAAAAGTAAAGACAGAAGGAGATGAAAAAATCGGTCTTGAAATTTTAAGACGCGCTTTAGAGGAGCCGCTAAGAATGATTGCTCAAAACGCTACCATGGAGGGTTCTGTAGTGGTAGAAGAGGTTAAGAAAGGTAAGGGCAACTATGGATTTAATGCCCAGACCATGCGGTATGAAGATTTAATGCAAGCTGGGGTGGTTGACCCCACCAAAGTAACCCGTTCAGCCTTAGAGAATGCAGTTTCTGGAGCAGCCATGTTGCTTACTACTGAATGCGTGGTTGCTGAATTACCGAAAGAGAAAGATGAGAAAGCAGGCGGCATGCCGCAAATGCCAATGGACTACTAAAACTAAGGGCTCCCGTTGATTAAGCGGGAGTTTTTAGTTATAATATATCCAAATTATCTTTAGATGCTATGAATTGCCCAACCTGTAAAGATGTCCAATTAGAGAATTCTATTTTTCATGATGTGGAGATTGATTTTTGTCCGCAGTGTTTGGGTATCTGGTTTGAAATGGATGAGTTTGATCAGGCCAAGAATAAAAAAGATAAGAATTTAAATTGGCTGGACATTGACTTGTGGAAGGACGAAAAAATGTTTACTTTGGTTGTGGACCAAAAGGCCTGTCCTTTATGTGAGGTGCCTCTTTACGTTGTTGAATACGGGAAGTCTAAAATTCAAGTAGATATTTGTAATTTATGCGGCAGTATTTGGTTGGATAGGGGCGAATTTGCTAAAATAATTGATTATTTGAAAAAGGAGAAAAATCATCAGATTTTATATCATTACACTAAGAACCTGTTAACCGAGGGCGCAGAAATATTCTGGGGCCCGGAAGATTTTTCATCCGAAGTTAAAGACTTTGTAACGATTTTAAAGATGTTGAGTTATAAATTAGGCATTCAACACCCAAAATTAACTGAGCTGGTTTCAGCTCTGCCTAAATAAATATAATAGAATTCATAATTTCTAAGCCTTAAACCTTTTTTTGGTTTATATTTAGATTTTAGAATTTCAAGACCCACAATAATATGGCATTAATTACCGGGGTTATTATTGCAGTAATTGTTATTATTGTTCTTTGGTTGGGCGGCACCTTTAACTCTTTGGTCAGTTTGCGCAACAGAACCAAGGAGGCCTGGAGTGATATTGACGTTCAGCTTAAGCGCAGATACGATTTAATCCCTAACTTGGTGGAAACGGTTAAGGGTTATGCTGCTCACGAAAAACAGGTTTTTGAGAATGTGACAGCCGCCAGGGCTAAGGCTATGTCTGCTCAGGGCTTGTCTGATAAGGCTCAAGCTGAAAATGCCCTTTCAGCCACTTTAAAATCTTTGTTTGCTGTTTCCGAAGCCTATCCAGACTTGAAGGCTTCAGTAAACTTTTTAGAATTACAAAGAGAATTAACGGACACTGAAGATAAGGTCCAGGCCGCCCGAAGGTTTTATAATACCAATGTAATGGAATTTAACACGAGGGTTGAAACCATCCCCTCTAATGTCGTGGCTGCCATTGCTGGTTTTAAGCAAATGGATTTGTTCGGATTAGAAAACCCAGCGGAAAGAAACGCTCCTCAAGTAAGGTTCTAACAATTTAGCTCTATGACTTTGTATTCACAAAGGGATTCTAATATTAAGAAGACCTGGCTTTTAATGTCAGTGTTTTTGATTTTAATTATTGGTGTAGCTTGGCTTTTTAGTAGGGCCTATGGTAATTCCAATATTCTCTGGATTGCTGTTATTTTCAGTTCGCTTACCAGCATTGTAAGCTATTGGTATTCGGATAAAATTGTTTTTGTGATGACTGGCGCTAAGCCCATTGCAGAGCAAGACAACCAGCAACTATTCCATTTAGTAGAAAACCTTTGTATCGCCAGTGGCCTGATGATGCCTAAAATTTATGTTATGCCAGAGGCTCAACCCAATGCTTTTGCCACTGGGAGGGACGAAAAACACGCGGCCTTAGCTGTAACGGTTGGGCTCTTGCAAAAGTTAGAAAAAGTAGAATTGGAGGGAGTTATCGCCCATGAGCTAAGCCACATTAAAAACCGCGATACTTTGGTGCAAACTGTAGCCGTTGTTTTAGTGGGTATTATCGCGGTTTTATCAGATTTGTTCTTGCGCATGAGCTTTTGGGGCAGTAGGAACCGAGATAGCGAAGACAGGGGATCTTTGGGCGCCATTTTAATATTGGTGGCCTTGGTGGCTGCTGTTTTAGCCCCCATTGCTGCAACTTTAATTCAACTGGCCATTTCCAGGAAAAGAGAATTTTTAGCTGATGCCTCGGGTGCCTTGATGACGCGCTATCCCGACGGCTTAGCTCGGGCTTTAGAAAAAATTGCTAACGACCAAACGCCGATGAGAATGGCTAATAGCTCTACTGCCCATCTATTTATTTCTTCACCCTTTAAGGGCAAACAAAAGACGAGCTGGTTTGTTAAACTATTTATGACTCACCCGCCAGTTGAGGAAAGGATAGCCGCCCTCCAAGGGATGAAAATTTAGCCTTATGGCGAATATCTTATTTATTGTTTACTATCTTATCACTTGGGTCTTTGGCTTGGTTTTTACTTATTTTTATGGTAGAAAAACAAGAGAATGGCGGTGGTCGGAGTATTTCTTAGTTGCCATTTCCCCATTACTGGCCACGTTAGTGCTAGTTTATTTTAAGGGGGCGATGATCCTGCTTTATTTCTTTCTTTGCGGAATCATTGGTTCGTTGGGAGAGCTGTTCTTAGGTGTATTTTGCAAAAAAATTTTGGGGCAGCAACTTTGGTTTTATACGAAACTTCCCTTATTAGGTGGCCATACCAGTTTATTGAATTTTCCTTTTTGGGCTGGTGGGGGTATGCTATTTTTTCTGTTAGCTCAATTGTTTAACTGAATAGGCTGAAGTTAGATTTTATGGAAGGGTACGAGAGCGGTCTAATCGAACGGCCTGGAGCGCCGTGTCCCGCAAGGGACTCGTGGGTTCGAATCCCACCCCTTCCGTTATCAAAAATTGAAAGTACTGAAAGTACTTATCAATTTTGATTAGAGGGGTGTGCATGAAGAACCCACCTCCCGGGCCTTGGGCCTGCCTTCGGGAAACTTTTCGATCCCACCCCTTCCGTTATAAGATTATGGTCAATGTAAGGAAATATGGCAACCCGCCTTTTAATATTGCCTTGGTGCATGGTGGTCCGGGCGCAGCAGGAGAAATGGCGCCAGTCGCCTCGCGACTGGCTGCTCATAAGAGTATTTTAGAGACCTTGCAAACCGCCAGCTCGCTTAAGGGCCAAGTCCAAGAATTAAAGTCAGTTTTGGAAGAACATGGAACTCTGCCAATAACATTAGTGGGGCACTCATGGGGTGCGTGGTTGGCGCTGATTGTTGCTGCTCAATACCCTGATTTAGTACGCAAATTAATGCTTATCGCCAGTGGACCGTTTGAAATAAAGTACGCTAAAGATATTATGGCAACTCGCTTAAGCCGGCTTAATGAAAGAGAAAAAGTTGAATTTCAGGCTGTAACAAAGGAACTCAATAAACCCAAGGCAGGAAAGCGGAATGCGTTAGGAAAATTGGCCAGATTAATTTCAAAAACTGACTCTTATGACCCTTTGCCTGATAGCGATGAAAAGATTAAGGTTCAGCAAAACATTTACCAAAGCGTGTGGCCAGAGGCTGCCGAATTTAGAAAGAGCGGCAATCTGTTGAAATTAGCGGCGAAAGTTCAATGCCCTGTAGTGGCTATTCACGGCGACTATGACCCGCATCCAGCAGAGGGAGTAAGGAAACCGCTTTCTGTGGCCATTAAAGATTTTCACTTTGTCTTATTGCAGCATTGCGGGCATAATCCTTGGATGGAACGCAAGGCGAAAGACAAATTCTATAAAATTCTCAAGGGAGAATTGAGGTAATGATGTATTGGGGTTATTGATTAATATGGAATTCTAAGCACTAAATCTGCTTAGGCTTTTTCTTTTCAAGCCAGTAGGGGCATTGAGAATTAGAGAATTCAGGTTTAGAATGAAAAATACATGATGGATTTTCAAGAAGGGGTTTTCCAATATAAGGGTGTTTCGCTTGCTTATTTTCAAGGGGGTTTAGGCAAATCGGTTTTGTTTTTGCATGGCGGTGGGGTCAGGGCTTTAACTTATAGGAGGTTCTTAAGGGCTCTATTGAAAAAATACCGGGTTATCGCTCCTGATTTACCCTGTTTCGGCGCCTCAAGCACCCCTAAGGAAACTTGGGGTTTGGATAACTATGCAGAATGCCTTGATAAGTTTATTGGGCACTTGGGCCTCCAAGAGGTTATCGTAATTGGCCACTCTATGGGTGGTGGAGTGGCTCTTAATTTAGCTACAATCAGTGATAGGGTTAAGGGGTTAGTGCTTGTAGATTCAGTTGGCAAATCAAATGGCTATTCTAATAATAAATTCCGCTATAAATTTTATATTGAAAAAACAATACTTAATCTGACTCACTTGGGCAGTTTGCCGATGTTTTTAATAACTATTAGAGATTTTTCGGGCAATAAGTTAAAAAGAATTTTTCAATGGCCGCACATTATAAAAACCATGGAAAAATGTTTATTCGCTAATTTTACAGAGTTTCCTAAGGTGCGAATCCCCACTTTAATTTTATGGGGCGATAAGGATGAAATATTTTCAGTGGAAAGCGCGAGCTTTTTTCATAAAAACATTTCTGCCTCAACCCTAAAATTGGTACAGGGTAACCATGACTGGTGCCTTTTTAAACCCGATGCGTTAGCTAATTTAATTGATCAATGGATAGTAAGCAATAAATTTTAATATATTATATGGCAGTAAAAATTACTTATTTTGTCCATGGGACTACCAAGGACAACGAACAAGATCTGGCTACAGGTTGGTTGGGCGGTACGCTGTCAGAGCTCGGATTAAAGCAGGCTCGCGACCTCGGTGTGATTGTGGCTGATCAGCAGTTTGATGATGTTTTCTGTTCGGATTTAAAGCGGGCTATTGACTCGGCTCAACTTGGTTTTGGAGATAAATACGAAATCATTCAAGACCAAAGACTTAGAGAATGCAATTACGGTGATTTCAACGGTCAACCGGAAGAGTTTAAGGACAAAATGACGGATTTCATTGACAGGCCGTTTGCCAATGGAGAAAGCTATAGAGATGTTGAGAAAAGAATGGCTGATTTTCTTGATTTTTTAAAGAAAAACTATGATGGAAAGCACGTGGCCATTGTGGCTCACCAGGCCCCTCAATTGGCCTTAGATGTTTTACTTAAAAGGAAAACTTGGGAGGAAGCCATTAATGAGGATTGGAGAAAAAAGAAGGCTTGGCAACCGGGCTGGGTTTATAACCTGGTGTAAAAGATCTTATATGACTTGCGAGGCGATTGTTAAAAAATTAAAAGGGATGGCGAATACCAAAAATATTGAAGGCATGGAGAGGTTTGGCATACATCCTAAAGATGAGAAGTTAGGGGTGTCTATGCCTGATATCAGGGGCATTGGTAAGGGAATCCTGCGAGAAATTAAAAATGATAAACTGGTAAGGCATACATTAGCTCAAAATTTATGGGATATCAAAATTCACGAGGTTCGTATATTGGCGAGTATTATTGATTCGTCAGAGATGGTGGACGAAGAACAAATGGAGAAGTGGGTTGGAGATTTTGATTCGTGGGACTTGTGCGATCAAGTTTGTATGGACCTCTTTGATAAAGTTCCTTTTGCTTTCCGAAAGGCCAGGGAGTATGCTTTAAGGGAAGAAGAATTTGTTAAAAGGGCTGGTTTCGCTTTGATGGCCTCTTTAGCTGTTCATGACAAAAAAGCCCAGGATAGCGAGTTTATAAAATTTTTGCCTTTGATTAAAAAAGCTTCAACCGACGAGCGTAATTTTGTCCGGAAAGCAGTGAATTGGGCGTTGCGTCAAATTGGTAAAAGAAATAGCGTATTGAATAAGAGGACTATTAAGGTGAGTGAGGAGATACAGAGAATAGATAATAAGGCCGCCAAGTGGATCGCCAATGACGCCTTGCGGGAGTTAACAAGTCCAGCTATTCAAAAGAGGTTAAGGGGTAAATCATAGGAAATAGGAATATGGAAATAAAATTCTTTGCAGCTGTTAAGGCCTTTATTAAATTTCAAGACAAAGTTTTAATTTTAAGAGAGTCTAGGAATTATGTTGATGGCAGTAACGTTGGGCGGTTTGATGTGGTGGGCGGTCGGGTTAAGCCGGGTGAACGTTTTGATGAAAGCCTCTTGCGAGAGATTAAGGAAGAAACCGGGCTGGCCGTGAAAATTGGCAGGCCATTTTTTATGAGCGAATGGCGGCCCGTTGTCAAAGGTGAGCAATGGCATATAGTGGGCACCTTTATAGAGTGTTTTGCTGACACAGATAAAGTGGTCTTAAGCGAAGACCACGAAGAATTCTTATGGATAAACCCCAAAGATTACGGCAGCTATAACTTGATAGAAAATTTGGGAGCGGCCTTTGAATGTTATCTAAGCAAATAAGATAGAGATAAAGAACCAGGCCGGCTTATAATTCTTCACTGATTTTTGATGGGATAAGAGCAAGAGGCTTATGAAATTAACCCCTTTAATATTTAAAGCGATTAACAGAGCGGCGTTTTTGCATCAAAATCAAAAACGCAAGGTGCCTAATTACTTGCCATACATCAGCCACTGTTTTGCTGTAGCCTGGATTTTAAGTGATTATACTGATGATGAGGAGGTTATAGCGGCTGGAATTTTACACGACGTTTTAGAAGATGTGCCTGCCTATGGCCCAGAAAGGCTCAAGCAGGAATTTGGCGAGAGGGTGGCTGGGATAGTTAAAGAAGATTCAGATGATAAGGACCCCAATAATCCAGTTGAGCCAGAGGGGGCTGCGGCTTGGACAGATAGGAAAAAGAGGTACTTAGCGAATTTAAAGACAGTTAGCCAAGCAGCTTTGCTTGTTTGTGCGGCCGATAAGATGCATAATTTGCAGTCTATACTGGATGCTTATAAAGAAGAGGGAGACGCCATTTGGAAAAATTTTAATGCCCCTCGGGAGAAAGTATTGTGGCCCTACGAGGAGGTATTAAAGATTGCCAAAGACAAGCTGCAAAGCCCAATTATTTCAGAATTAGAAAAGGTTTATCGGTTAGCAGAAAAAGAGTTTGGTTATGGGGGTAGATGAATTTTATGAGGTGGTGATTGTAGGGGCGGGCCCGGCAGGATTGATGTGCGCTTACGAGTTGCAGAAGGCTAAAAAGAGAGTTTTGATTTTAGAAAAAAATTCAGAGGTTGGGCCTAAGGTTTGCGCTGGTGGGTTGACTACCAAGATTAAAAATCTAGGTTTTTCTTTAGAGATTGCTGAAATTTTATTTTCCTCTGTTATAGTGAATGTAGCTGGCGTTCAGAGGTTTATTGTCAATCAAGAGCCCTTTGTGGGCACTATTGAGAGGAAGGAATTGGGTCAAATGATGCTTCAACGGCTAGACCCTAAACTGATTGATATCAGAGTGAGTCATCCTGTGGTTAAGATTGGTGACGATTACGTAGAAGTGATGGGACAGCGTATGGGCTATAAGCATTTAGTAGCAGCTGATGGCAGTAATTCTTTGGTTAGGAGTTATTTGGGCTTACCAACTAAAAAGTTTGGACTCACTATTCAATATTTAGTTCCTCAAAAGTTTAGCACTTTAGAGCTTTTCTTTGATGCTTCCTTATTCGGCTGTGGTTATGCCTGGATTTTTCCGCACCAAAATTATACTTCTATTGGTTGCGGCCAGTTTATGGACCCACGGCATGGCGCTAAATTAAGAGAGGGCTTTGATAGGTGGCTAAGCCTTAGGGGCATTCGGGTGGATGATGGCGAATTACAGGGAGGTATTATTAACTTTGATTATCGGGGCTTTGAATTCGGTAATAAATTTTTAATAGGCGATGCAGGCGGTTTCGCTTCTGGCTTTACGGGGGAGGGCATCTATCCTGCCTTAGTTTCTGGGCAGGAAGCAGCCAGAAAAATTATTAATCAATCTTATAGAACCAAAGTCATTACAGAGATTCTGCATATTAAACGAATCCATGAAGCTTTATTTTCTTTATGTTCTCTCTTTTCTTCTTTAGATAATTCTGGGAAACTGCTTAATAATTTTTTGAGGTTCACTTCTTTAGGATTTCGTTCTAAGATATTAACCAAAAAAGCCATTCAGTTGTTTTGTTAAAAATATGTCTTTGAAACCTTTAATCAAAAGAATAGCTCCAGCCTGGGTAGTTTCAGGTTACCATTTTTGCTTAGCCTATTTGGCCGCTTTTTGGTATGGGTTTCCATCAAAAGAAATGGTAGTGATTGGGGTGACGGGCACTAAGGGCAAGACATCTACCTGTAATTTTATTGGGTCGTGTTTGAGTGCCGGGGGCTATGAGGTTGGGCTTTTAAGCACGGCCAATATCAAAATTGGTCAGAAGGAGTTTTTAAACAACTTTCACATGACTATGCCGGGCAGGTTTTCGTTGCAAAGACTTTTATTTCAAATGGTGCAGGCCGGTTGCAAAATGTGTGTGATTGAAACAAGTTCCGAGGGCATCAAGCAGTTTCGCCATAAAGGTATTATTTATGATATTCTAGTTTTTACCAACCTTTCTCCTGAACATTTGCCATCACACGATGGGAGCTTTGAGAAATACAAGGAAGCTAAGGGCCGGGTTTTTGCTGAATTAAATAAGGGACAAAAGAAGGTCGTGGGTGGAATTGAAATTAAGAAAATGATTGTGGCTAATTATGACGATTCCCAGAAGGATTATTTTTTAAGTTTTCCAGTCGATCATAAAGCCACTTATGGTTTAGGCGAGGGGGCAGATTTTCAGGCTCATAATATTAAAGCTGGGCCAAGCGGGGTTGACTTCCAAGTGAAGGAGGCAAGCTTCCATTTAGATGTTTTAGGTGAATTTAATGTCTATAATGCTTTACCAGCCATTGTTTTAGCGGAGGTTTGTGGTATCGCAGTAACGCAAGTTCAAAGGGGGCTGGAGCAAGTGAGGGTAATTCCAGGTAGAATGGAAAAGATTGAGATGGGTCAAAGCTTTACGGTTTTGGTGGATTATGCCCATGAAGGAAGGAGCATGAATGCGGCCTTGGATGCTGCTCGGAAGATAGTGCTCAAGGGAGCTAAGGTTATTGTGCTTTTGGGGGCGGAGGGGGGAGGTCGCGATAAAAACAAAAGAAGTCAAATGGGTGAGGTGGCTGGTGCTAAGGCTGATTACGTAGTGGCCAGCAATGTTGATCCTTACGATGATCCACCCGAGGAGATAATTGAGGATATTGTTTTAGCGGCCGAGAAGGCCGGTAAGGTCCGTAACAAAAATCTCTTTGCTATTGAAGATAGGCGTGAGGGGATAGTCAAAGCCCTCTCTTTGGCTAATAAAGGTGACATTGTAATGATTACCGGAAAGGGCGCTGAACAGTCAATGATTATCAGGGGTAAAAGTTTTTCGTGGGACGATAGAATGGTGGTTCGGGAAGGGCTGGACAAATTGAGGCTCGGCGCTTAACTTATGTATCATCATTATAGAACCCAGGGGATTTTATTAACCAGGGAGAACAGAGGTGAGGCCGACCAACTGTTTTTTATTTTTACCAAAGATTTTGGTAGGGTGGAGGTGATTGCTCGGGCTATCCGTAAGGTTACCTCTAAGCTAAGGTCTAACACTGGCATTTTTTATTTAGCGGAGATAGAATTCATCCAAGGCAAGCACTATAAAATCTTAACCGATGCTACCGCCCTTGAAAAATTTACAGACTTCAGGCAGAATATGACCAAGTTGACAATAGCTGGTCGGATGGCCGAGGCTACGGACCTATTGATTATTAGGCCTCAAAAAGATGAAAAAGTCTGGGAGCTACTTTCAGCAGCCTTTTCTTTTTTGAATAATTGGAAAACTGAAGACTGGAAGTTAGAGGTTATCTATTTTTATTTTTTGTGGAATCTTTTGTCGTTACTGGGTTACTCTCCCGAGCTTTATGATTGCCCAGTTTGCAGAAAGCCGATGAAGCCAGAAATTTTTTATTTTATTCCTAAGGATGGCGGGTTAGTATGCGGCCACTGTGCCTCTCGGCTAGAAGTTGAGAGGGGTGAAAAAGAATTTATTAAGGTAAACACCGTTAAGCTAATCAGAATTTTTTTAAAAAAACCGATTGATATTCTCTATCGCTTAAAATTGGACAAGCTTGATTTGGAAAATTTTCGTAAGGTTTCAGAGCTTTACGGACGGAGTTTCCAAGAAAAAGAAAATAAAGTATAATCAATTTATAATCTATACTTTTTATGAAAAGGTTTCTTATTATTGTTTTGCTCTTAGTAATTATAGTAGCTGCAGCGGCTGGGTTTTGGTTTTGGCAGAATGGCAGCTGGTCAAAAGAAAAATTAAAATTAGAAATAGTAGGCCCAGGAAGTGCTAAGGCTGGTGATGAGCTGACTTATTTGGTTAGATATAAAAACAATGGCACTGTTAGGCTTGAGTCTATGGAATTTATCTTTGACTTCCCTCAGAACTCGGTTCCCTCTGATGGGGAATCCTCAAGAGTAATTCGGCAGTTGGACGACTTATACCCGGGTGAGGAAAGAACCATAGAATTAAAAGCCCGTATTTTTGGCAAAGAAAAAGAAAATTTGGAGGCCCATGCCCGCATTTCTTTTCAGCCTAAAAACCTAAAGTCCAAGTATGATACTGAAACAAGCTTGAGTACTCAAATTGAGTCGGTACCTATTACTTTTGAGTTTGATTTGCCTTCCAAAATTGAGCAAGGCGAGAACTTTAATTTTACCCTTAACTATTTTTCTAATGTTGATTTTCCTTTGGAAAATTTAAGGGTCCAGGTAGAATATCCTGATAATTTTCAGTTTATCTCAGCTCAGCCACAGGCTTTGGATAAGAAAGAATGGAAAATCCCTACTTTGTCACAGGCTGAAGGTGGCCGTATCTCTATTACTGGTAAGTTGAACGAGAAGCCTGGCGTTCAGAAAACCTTTCGGGCTAAGCTGGGGGTCATTAAAGACGGTGAATTAATCATTTTGAAAGAAACGGCGCAGGCTTTAGAAATTGCCTCGGCCAATATTTTTATTTCTCAGCTCATTAATGGTTCGCCTAATTATGCTGCCAACGCTGGTGATTATTTGCATTATGAGATCTTTTTTAAAAACATAGGCAAGAAGTCTATTGAAAAAGAGGCTATTGTAGTTAAATTGGAAGGCGACCTTTTTGATTTAACAACCTTTAAGTCTTCAAACGGCAGCAAGGGAGAGGGCGATGATGTGGCTATTTGGCATTGGAAAGATGTGCCTGATTTGCGGCTTTTAAATCCGGGCGAAGAGGGGAAGATAGAGTTTTGGATCAAAGTGAAAGATAGCGCTGGCCAACGTAATACCAATCCCGTTTTAGTTACCAGGGTTACCCTTTCAGGCGTTGAGAAATTGTTTGAGGCGAAAGTAAATTCCGACATAGAAATCATGCAGAAGGTTTATTACAAGGAGGATGTTTTTGGCAATACAGGCCCGGTACCGTTGGAGCCCAGTACCTCTACAACTTTTACGGTTGTTTGGCAAATCAAAAATAGTTGGAATGATTTAACTAATGCTAAGGTGAAATCAAGGCTGCCAAATTATGTTTCTCTAACTGGTAAAATTTTCCCAGAAACGTCTAACCGCCTTACCTTTGATTCTAATTCCAGGGAAATTATGTGGAATGTGGGCGACGTTAACGCCTTTCAAGGTCAGGATTCAACGTCTACTTTAGCTTTTCAGATTGAAGTTACGCCCCAAGACAGCCAGGATTTAAGCTCCCTGCTTCTGATTGAGGACGCTAGTTTCTTCGGCCAAGATAAAACCACTAATGATATTATTGAAACCAAAGCTAAAGCTAAAACTGTCAATCAGCTTGATGATATATTTTAATACCCTTTATGGATTTAATGAATAAAATTATATCTTTATGTAAGAGGAGAGGTTTTGTTTTCCCGGGATCTGAAATTTATGGGGGTTTGGCTAATACTTGGGATTTTGGCCCGTTGGGTGTTGAGTTAGTGAATAATATCAAGCAGCTTTGGTGGAAAAGGTTTGTGAAAGATCGAGAAGATATCGTGGGCCTTAGCTCCGCTATTTTAATGAATCCTAAGGTTTGGCAGGCCTCTGGCCACTTAAAAGGGTTTGTCGATCCTTTAGTTGAATGCAAAAAATGTCATATTAGGTATAGGGCCGACCACTTGAAAGAAAATTATGACAATAAATGCCCGAATTGCGGCTCCGCTGACTTTACAGCCGAGAGGCAGTTTAATTTGATGTTTAAAACCTTTATTGGACCGATAGAAAGCGAATCTTCTGTTGTATATTTACGACCAGAAACTGCCCAGGGCATGTTCGTAAACTTTCAGAATGTGCAGTCTACCATGAGGCTGAAGCTGCCTTTTGGCATTGCCCAGATAGGCAAGGCTTTTAGGAATGAGATTACACCGGGCAACTTCATTTTTAGGGTTTTAGAATTTGAGCAAATGGAAATTGAATATTTCATTGAAGAAAATGATTGGCAAGAGTGCTTTAAGAAATGGCAAAAAGAAATGGAGGGCTGGCTTCTATCTCTTGATATTAAAAAGGACAATTTTGTTGTCAGAGAGCACGCCAAAGAAGAGCTCTCGCATTATTCTAAGAAGACAATTGATTTTGAATATAAATATCCTTTCGGCCAAAAAGAGCTTTACGGTTTAGCCTATAGAACCGATTATGATTTAAAGGCGCATAGGCTTTCTTTCAATGGTTCAGTACCACATGTTATTGAGCCGACTTTTGGTGTAGAAAGAACCGTTTTGGCCATCTTATGCGACGCTTATGCTGAAGAGGGAGAGCGGGTCGTTTTAAAATTAAAACCTATTTTAGCCCCGTATAAAGTGGCGATTTTTCCGCTTTTAGCTAATAAGCCCGAATTAGTTAATATGGCTCGGAAGGTTTTTGACAGCTTGAAGAATAATTTTACCGTTGCCTGGGATGAGAGGGGCAATATCGGTAAAAGATATTACTCTCAAGATGAAATTGGCACTCCATATTGTGTTACCATTGACTTTGAGTCTCAAGAGCGAAACGACGTTACTGTTCGCGATAGAGATTCAATGAGTCAGGAGAGGGTTAATATTAATGAACTTACATCCTTTCTCAACGATAAAATTGCCAAATAGCGGTAAGTTATTAACAGTTTGACAGGCCATCATTCGTTCTCTAAAATAAAGTAATAACTTGTATCGGATATGGCTTATGATTTGGTCGTCAAGGATGGCGACGATAATAAAAATTATATTTCCTTAGCTGAAGGCGCTGAATACTCTGGTTATTCCCAGGATTATTTGCGGTTTCGCATCAGACAAGGAAAGCTAAAAGCTAAAAAAATTGGCCGTAATTGGTTAACCACCAAGGAGTGGTTAAGTGAGTATGCACAAAGAGTGGCCGAGTACAAAGTTAAACTCCAGAAAGCGCCGGTTCTGCTTGAGACAGAGGAATCAGAGGAGGTAGAAAAGCCGAAAGAGGAATCAGTTGAATCGGTTGAGGCGGAGGAAGAGCCTTCAATGAACGAAGAAGTGGGTCCATTGGCCGCTGTAGCTAAGAAAGATGAGACAGAAGATGAGGAGGAGACAGGCGAAGAGGACTATGATGACGATGATGACGGTTTGATTTTTCAGGCTAAAAAGCCAGAAACGGAGGTTCGTTGTGGGCCCGAAGAAACTCCTCAAGAAGGATTTCAGGTATTTTTTAATCCAGAGCCCATGGCTATCTTTCAGGAAGCGGAAATGCCGCCTACTGATCCGCATTGGTTAAGATATGCCGCTATCCTGGTTTTTTTGTGCGGGGTTCTGGGTTTCACAATTGGTTTTAATTATACTTCTTTAAGATCAAATTTGGCTGATAATAAAGAGTTTATTGTTGACCAAGCAAAAGATTTGGTTAAGGCAGCGGTTAGCCCTATGTTCCCTGAACAATTTACTGCTTCTTTCGGCATTATTTTTAAGAACCCATTAGTGAAAAAGAGCTTATTGATGGAAGAAAGTGAAGATCTAAATACTGCCCCACCAATTGTTCAAGAGTCACCGACTCAGTCCTTTGTTGATAACCAGGGAATACCGCCTTTACCGATTGCAGAACCTGAGGCTACTACCACGCCCTAGGAATCATATATATAAATAAGGCTAAAACTTTGCCTGTTTGCCTTTTTGGCAGCAGGCTGATTTAGTTTAAGTAACATTGAATATCAAATTTAATAATGTTATTATTCAAAGAATAAAATAGCAGTTATGTTCAAGAAGCACACCTTAAGCAATGGATTAAAAATCATTTTCGTACCGCAAAAGACAGCCAAATCGGTTACGGTTTTGGTAATAGTGGGGGCTGGATCAAAATATGAAGACAGACTTACTAATGGCCTCTCCCATTTTTTAGAGCACATGTTTTTTAAGGGCACTAAAAAACGGCCCAATGCTTTAAAATTGGCCGAAACCTTAGATAAAGTGGGTGGGCTTTATAATGCATTTACTAGTAAAGAATATACTGGTTATTTTGCTAAGGTAGAATATGAATATTTTGATTTAGCTTTAGATTGGGTGGCTGATATTTTTTTAAACTCCCAGATTCTTCAAACTGAAATCAATAAAGAAAGAGGTGTGATTATTGAGGAAATCAATATGTACCAGGATACCCCTATCCAGGAGGTAGAGAATGTTTGGGAAGAACTGTTATACGGGGATAGCCCTGCTGGCTGGAGGGTTATCGGCACTAAAGATAATATTTTAAAATTCCAAAGAAAGGACCTCTTCAATTATTTGAAAAACCACTATTCCGCCAAAAACACTATTGTTTGCTTATCTGGTAACTTTGAAGAGGGATTAGCCTTAGAAAGGGTTAAAAAACATTTTCGGGGTATTGCCTCTTTTGACCCAGGCAGCAAGTTAAGAGTGCAAGAGTTTCAAGCTGGACCGCAAATTAAGATAGCGCATAAGGATACCGACCAGACTCATTTTTGTTTGGGTGTTCGAGGGTACAGCCTTGCTAATCCCAAAAGATATATACAAGACATTCTAGGCGTAATGTTAGGCGGCAATATGAGCTCTCGGTTGTTCATAGAGGTGCGGGAAAAAAGAGGCTTAGCTTACTATATTCATACGGCTTCTGAAACTTATACTGACAGCGGTTTTTTGGTAACCCAGGCAGGGGTGGCGCATCGCGACTTATCAAGGGCAGTAGAGTTAATTTTAAAAGAATATAAAGTCATGGCCAAAAAAGAGGTTCAATCCGCTGAACTTAAAAAAGCCAAAGACTATTTACGAGGCGCTTTGACCTTAAGCCTTGAATCATCTGACGCTCAAGCTTCTTTCTATGGCTCCCAAGAACTTTTAACCGGTGAGATTTTAACCTTACCGGAAAAGCTAGCTGTGATTGATAAAATCACGGTGCACGAT
Source organism: Minisyncoccota bacterium (assembly GCA_028712605.1). Lineage (GTDB taxonomy): Bacteria > Patescibacteriota > Minisyncoccia > Minisyncoccales > CG1-02-41-26 > JAPLWD01. The sequence continues at coordinate 16,169 of JAQTPV010000008.1, forward strand.
GTTAAAAATACAGCGCTTGAGATTTTCCAGCCTGCGAATTTGAATTTAGCTTTAATCGGGCCCCGTCCAGATGAAAATAGCTTACAACAGATTTTAAAATTATAATTTCAGGATATAATTAAACAATATGGACAAAAAAAATAGTCTTCACCTAGATAACGGAACCATTCTGAAAGTCTGTTTGGCCGTGGTTTTGCTTTATGCCTTGTATTTAGTTAAGAGTGTTATTATTTGGTTTATTTTCGCTTTAATCATTGCCATTTTGTTTAACTATATTATTGATGCTTTGGATAGAAAAAAAATACCCCGTATTATTTCGGCCACTGTTTTATATTTTGGCGTTTTTGCTTTAATCGGCTGGGGCATTTTTAAAACCGCGCCCTTAATGGCAGCCGAAGTTCAAGAATTCTATGGCAACCTGCCTATCTATTTGAAAAAAGTTTCACCTATTTTTGAAAAGTTTGGTATTAGCAACTTTAAAAATACCAAAGTATTCATGCAAACCTTGAGAGATAACTTAGATTCAGTCAGTGGCAGCTTTACCGATGCTTTGGCCAGTATTTTTGGCGGCGCTTCTGTAACCGCTTTGGTTTTTGCCATGGCCTTTTTCATTTCTTTAGAACGAAAATTCATGGAAAGATTTTTAGCTACCTTTTTCTCTCCTCAACATCATGAATACCTTTTTGGTTTGTGGAGGCGTTCTCGCAAGAAAGTAAGCGGCTGGTTTATCTCTCGCCTGTTAGGCGTAGTGTTTGTTTCCATCACCATGTTGGCTATTCTAATGGTATTTAATGTGAAATATGCCTTTTTATTGGCAGTGGGCGTTGGGCTGTTAGACTTTTTACCCATTTTAGGGCCCTTAGTGGCCGGCTTTTTGCTCTTTGCGATCGTGTCTTTATATTCTTTCTCGCAAGCTGTTTTTGTGGTTATTGCTTTCACTATCATCCAGGAGCTGGAAAATCATTTATTATTTCCGCTTTTGTTTAAAAAGTTTATTGGCATTTCGCCCGTTTTAGTATTGGTAGCCTTTGCGATAGGCGGTGAGTTGTGGGGGTTTGCTGGCGGTATTTTAGCTATTCCCATGGCGGCTGTTGTTTACGAAATTATTAAGGACTACTTAGGCAAAAAACGTCAGCAAGCCGAAAAGGAAATTGAACCAACTGCTTTGTAGCTATTATAATTGATTATTTATGCCTACTTTATATGTTGCAGCCACTCCCATTGGTAATTTAGAGGATACTTCAGCTCGGGCTTTACGGATTTTGAGAGAAGTTGATTTAATTTTGGCTGAAGATACTCGGGTGAGCAAAAACCTGCTTAGTCATTTTGGTATTAAAACGCGGATTATTTCCTATCATCAGCATTCTCGGGTGAATAGGGTTGATGAGATTGTACGGTTGCTGAAGCAGGGCAAGAATTTAGCTTTAATTTCTGATGCTGGAACGCCGGGTATTTCTGACCCGGGCAATAAATTAGTTGAAGAAGTCGTCAGGCTATTGGGCAGCCAGGTTAAGATTGAGCCTATCCCAGGCCCTTCAGCTGTCACGGCCATGGCCAGTATTTGCGGTTTCCCAACAGATAGGTTTTTGTTTTTAGGATTTCCACCGCAAAAAAGGAAGAGGAAACAATTTTTTGACGAAGTGACAGACTCAAAATACCCCGTCATCTTTTACGAGTCACCGTATAGAATTTTGAAAACCCTGCGTGAGTTGTCAGCCCTTGACAATAAGTTGTCAGTTGTGGTGGGTCGTGAGCTCACCAAAAAGTTTGAGACTGTTTACAGGGGGAATATCCCCGAGGTTATAGATAAAATAAAAAGCGCTCCTCTCAAGGGCGAATTCGTGGTCGTGGTTAATTCTTGATAATCTTTATCTTTTTATAAATTTTGGAGCCTCCGCAAGTAGCGGAGGCCTATCCTTTTATTAAGCATAATAGAAATTCGTGAGAAAATGTGATAGAGTAAGCTCAAAAGGCTTTATGAACAAAGAAAAAACAAGTAAATACTTTACTACACCGATTTATTATGTAAATGACAAGCCGCATATTGGCCATGCCTATACTACTTTAGCTATTGATGTTCTAACGCGTTATGGGCGGCTTTTGGGGCAAGAAGTTTTCTTTTTAACTGGCACCGATGAGCATGGGGCTAAAATCGCCCAGGCAGCTGAAAAAAGCGGCAAGAATCCGCAGGATTTTTGTGATGAAATTTCAGGTTTATTTAAGGAGGCTTGGAAAAATTTGAACATTGATTACTCTTATTTTATCCGTACGACCGATAAACAACACGAGCAAAAAGTTAAAGAATTTTTAACTATTTTGAAAGATAAGGGCTATCTGTATGAAGGTGAATACCAAGGACTCTATTGCGTGGGTTGTGAGAAGTTTATAACCGAAAAGGAACTAGTAAACGGGGAGTGCCCCGATCATAAATGCCCGCCTCAAAAAGTGGCAGAGAAGAATTGGTTTTTCAAGCTCAAAGAATTTTTACCTCAAATAGAGGGTTTAATTGTAAGCGGTCAATTATTGGTTGGGCCAGAGCAGGCCAAGCAGGAAGTTTTGGGCCTTTTTAGGCAAGGATTGGATGATATTTCTATCTCACGGCAAAATGTGGCTTGGGGAATTAAGTTGCCTTGGGATGAAAACCAGACTTGTTATGTCTGGGTGGACGCTTTGCTTAATTATTGGACTGCCCTTCAGCAAGAGGGTCGCCAGTATCTTTGGCCGGCTGACTTGCACTTAGTGGGCCGTGATATTTTAAAATTTCACTGCATCTATTGGCCAGCTTTGTTGTTGGCGGCTGGATTCAGTTTGCCCAAACAAGTCTTTGCTCATGGTTACTTTACTATCAATGGCCAAAAGATGTCCAAGACTATTGGTAACATAATTGACCCAAATGATTTGGTTAAAAAATATGGCGTTGATGCCACGCGCTATCTTTTATTGTCTCAATTTCCTTTCAGTAGTGATGGTGACATCTCTTTGGATAGGTTAGGCCAAAAATATAATTCTGATTTAGCCAAGGGGTTAGGTAACTTGACAGCCAGGATAGTTACTTTGGCTGGAAAAATAAGCATTAAAGGTTCCGTTGAGGCCAGTGAGAATAAAAAGTTGGCTGAAGTTAAAAATAACTATACTCAAGCCCTTGGAAAACTTAATTTTTATGAAGCCCTATCATCTGTTTGGGATTTAATCAGCTATTGCGATAAGATAATTGATACGGAAAAGCCGTGGGAAAATAGAGAAAATAGTCAGCAGGCTATTGCCGCACTTGTGGTTTACTTGGAAGAAATTACTAAGCTAATTACTCCGTTTTTGCCAGAAACCTCGGAAAAAATATCGCAGCAAATTCAAGGAGGCAAAAGCGTTCCGCTTTTCCCCCGTCTTCCCTAGGATATGGACCAAGAAACAAGGCGATGTCAAAGTTGCAAGCAAAACTTCACTATTGAGAGTGAGGATTTTGATTTCTATGAGAAAATCAAGGTGCCTCCGCCAACCTGGTGTTGGGAGTGCCGGATGGCCCGCAGAATGCAATTTCGTAATGAACGAGCTTTGTATAGGGCCAAATGTGAGCTCTGTGGCAACAATACGCTTTCCATCTATTCAGCCGAAAAACCTTTCCATGCTTATTGCCCGCAATGCTGGTGGTCGGATAATTGGGATGTGATGGACTATGGAAGGGATTATGATTTTAACAAACCATTTTTTCAGCAATGGAGAGAGTTGTTGGAGAAAACACCTCGTTTAGCCCTTTCAGTACACAACATGGTTAATTCTACTTATTGCAATGTGACGCAGAATGAAAAGGATTGCTATTTAGTTTCTGCTTCAGAGGGCAATGAAAGGACGATGTTTAGCAATAGGGCGGTTTATAATAAAGACTCACTTGATTTGTACATCGGTGACCGCGATGAGCTGTGTTATGAGATTGTTAATTGTTTGCGGTGCTACAGATTATTTTTCAGCCGTAATTGTATCCAGTGTCAAGATTCAGCTTTTTTGGTAGAATGCTCCAATTGCACACATTGTTTCGGCTGTACCAATTTACGCAATAAACATTACTGTATTTTTAATCAGCAATACTCTAAAGAAGAATATCAAAATAAATTGCAGGCCAGCAGCTTAGGTAGCTTTTTGGAGGTTCAAAAAATCAGAGAACAGCACAAAGATTTTTTGTTAAAAAATATTCAACGTTTTGCCACTATTATTAAATCTCAAAATGCTACGGGAGATAATATTCGGAATGCTAAGGGCTGTCAGTTTTGCTTTGACGTTGTTGGTGATCCTTCGGCCGAGGAGTCTAAATTTGCTGTTTGGACAGGCTATGATGTTAAAGACTCTTACGATTTCGGGCCAGGAGTTGGCTTAGGCATTGAGCGATGTTATGAATTCTTTGATGGGTTAGGGGGAAGTAGATTGTTTTTTAATGCCGTTGTTTATAATTCCTCTGATGTTTATTACTGTATGAATTGTCATAATTGCAGCAACCTCTTCGCCTGCATCGGCCTCCGTAACAAACAGTATTGCATCCTCAACAAGCAGTACACCAAGGAATCCTTCGACGAGCTCAGGACTAAGATTATTCAGCACATGAATGATATGCCCTATACCGATAAGAAAGGAAGGGTGTATAGGTATGGGGAGTTCTTCCCACCAGAACTATCCCCCTTCTGTTACAATGAAACCATAGCTCAAGAATACTTCCCTCTAACCAAGGAACAAGCTCTTGAACAAGGTTATTCCTGGAAAGACCCAGAACCCAGAGATTATCAGATAACCATGAAAACTAACCAGCTCCCTGACCACATTAAGGATGTCCCTGACTCCATCTTACAGGAAGTCATTGAGTGTGCTCACCAGGGTAATTGTAACGAACAATGTACCACTGCTTTCAGAATAATCCCCCAAGAACTCCAATTCTATAGAAAGATGAACTTACCGCTTCCAAGACTCTGTCCTAATTGTCGTCATTACCAAAGACTAAAACAACGTAATCCCCTGAAGCTCTGGAAGAGACAGTGTCAATGTCATGGCACTCACTCCAGTAATAACCTCTACCAGAATACCACTACCCACAATCACGGTACCAACCCCTGCCCCAATACCTTCCAAACCTCTTATTCTCCTGACAGACCTGAAATAGTTTACTGCGAGGAGTGCTACCTTAAAGAGGTGGTTTAAATTATGTATATTGATACCCACGCGCATCTCAATTTTAAGGCTTTTGATGAGGATAGGGATGAGGTTATTAAAAGGAGTTTGGCCAACGATACTTGGATGATTAATCCAAGCTCTAATTACAAAACCTCAAAACTGGCAGTAGAAATTGCCCAGCGATATGAGGCTGGGGTTTTTGCTTCAGTGGGGTTGCACCCGATTAACTGCGTGATTGACTTAAGCCAAGCAGATGAGGATCGTTTGGAGGAACTGGATATAGAGAAGTACAAAGAGCTTGCTAAAATGCCAAAAGTGGTGGCTGTTGGCGAGATTGGTTTAGATTATTGGAACGAGCCCAAGACTAAGGCTAAGTCCGAGCAGTTCAAACAGAAACAAAAAGAAGTATTCCTAAAGCAGCTTCAGTTGGCTTACGAATTGGATTTGCCAGTTATCTTGCACTGCCGCAAGGCCCACGATGACTTAATTACCTTGTTAATCCAATCTTATGATGAGGACGGTCCTCATAAGATTGGCGGGGTGTTGCATTGCTTTACGGGGGCATGGGAGCAGGCTCAAAAATTATTAGATATGGGTTTTTATTTGGGCTTTAATGGAATTATTTTTAAATATAATGTTGATGAAATCATCAAAAAAACACCCTTGGATAGGATGCTTATTGAAACTGATTGCCCGTTTTTGACGCCCCTAGGGGTTAACGTGGAAAGGAATGAACCGATTAATGTTAAATACGTGGCTCAACGAATTGCTGATATAAGGGGTGAGTCATTAGGGGAAATTGCCCAAGCAACAACCAAAAACGCTAAAAAGCTGTTCAGGTTGACATAATGGCAGCAAAAACTATTATTAAGCTATGGAAAAGAATTACGAGCCGAATAAAATTGAGCCAAAATGGCAGGAGTTTTGGGAAAAACAAGGTCTTTATAGGGCTCAAGATTTTTCGGATAAACCCAAAACTTATTTATTGGTAGAGTTCCCTTATCCTTCAGGCGCTGGGTTACATGTTGGGCACTGCCGCAGTTATACGGCCTTAGATGTTATTGCCAGAAAGAAACGGATGGAAGGTGAGAATGTTTTATTCCCAATGGGCTGGGATGCCTTTGGTTTGCCAACAGAAAATTATGCTATTAAAACTGGCATTCACCCAGCTATAGCCACGAAGCAAAATACCGAAACATTTAAAAGGCAGGAGATGGCTTTAGGCCTTTCTTTTGATTGGAATAGAGAAATAAATACCACCGACCCTGCTTATTATAAGTGGACACAATGGATTTTTTTAAAGCTTTTTGAAAACGGTTTAGCCTACAAAGCCCGGATTCCTATAAATTGGTGCCTAGCTTGCCAGATTGGTTTAGCGAACGAAGAAGTGGTGGACGGTAAATGCGAAAGATGTGGTAGTGAGGTGGAAAAGAGGGAAAAGGAGCAATGGCTGATAAAAATTACGGAGTACGCAGAACGGCTCATTGCTGACCTAGAGTTGGTTGACTTTCCAGAGCGAGTGAAAACGCAACAAGTCAATTGGATTGGCAGGAGCGAAGGGGCGTTGGTGAAATTCCCGTTAGTCAGTAGTCATAATTTTATTGAGGTTTTTACAACCAGGATAGATACGATATTTTCAGGCACTTTTTTAATAGTAGCTCCTGGGAGCAAGTTGATAGATGAGTATCAAGACCAAATTAAAAATTGGGACGAAGTTCTGAAATATAGGGAGGCTGCTCAAAAAATCTCTGATATTGATAGGGCAAATGAAGAAAAAGACATCACGGGCATTGAGTTAAAAGGCATAACAGCAGTAAACCCCGCCACTAATGAGAAAATGCCCGTTTGGATTGCTGACTTTGTATTGGAACAATATGGCACCGGTGCTGTTTTTGCCGATGGCCATGACAAGAGAGATTTCAAAATGGGGAAAAAATATGGCCTTCCTTTAAAAACATCTTTAGTCCCGGATGACGAGTCTATAACTGATAAGGTTAAAAATTTAGAGATATGCTACGAAGGCGAAGGGGTGCTTTTCAATTCAGGGCAATTCAATGGGCTAACGTCAGCAGAAAGTAGGCCTAAGATTATTTCTTGGTTGCAAGAGAATGGGTTCGCGGAGAGTAAAATAAATTATAAGTTACGAGATTGGGTATTTTCACGCCAGCACTATTGGGGAGAACCCACCCCTTTGGTCCATTGTCAAAAGTGCGGTTGGGTGGGGATTCCTGAAAAAGATTTGCCAGTTGAGTTGCCTAATGTTGAAAATTACAAGCCGACTGAAACGGGTGAGTCGCCTTTAGCTAGTATAGAAGATTGGGTAAATACTAAATGCCCAAAATGCAAAGGCCCAGCTAAAAGAGAAACTGATGTAATGCCAAATTGGGCGGGTAGTAATTGGTATTTCATGCGTTACTGCGACCCTAATAATGCTGAACGGTTTGCTGGTCCTGAATTACTTAAGTACTGGATGCCGGTTGACTGGTATAATGGTGGCATGGAGCACACCACCCTGCACTTGCTTTATTCCAGGTTTATTTACAAATTTTTGTGGGATATCGGCGAGGTGCCCAAAGAGCTTGGGCCAGAGCCATACAAAAAACGTACCTCGCATGGCATGATTTTAGGAGAAGGAGGGATTAAGATGTCTAAATCAAAAGGTAATGTAATTAATCCCGATGAAGTTATCAAAGAATGGGGCGCTGACACCTTGCGAGTTTATGAAATGTTTATGGGGCCCTTTGATCAGGCCATTGCCTGGGATACTAAGGGTGTTCGGGGCGTAAGAAGATTCCTGGATAGGGTTTATAATTTAACCAACCGGAAGCTTATTGATAAGCAGTCGGTTGTCAACGATAATTTAGAAAGATTACTGCATAAAACCATTAAAAAGGTGGGAGAGGATATTGAGAATATGAAATTTAACACGGCCGTAGCGGCTTTAATGATTTTAGTTAACAAGATGGAGGAAAAAGAAGAAATACCCAAGGAAATATTGAAAAAGTTTCTATTGATTCTTGGGCCATTTGCACCACACATGGCCGAAGAGATATGGCATATTTTAGGGGAAAAGCAAAGTATTTTTTTAAGTGGTTGGCCTAAATACGATCCTCAATTTATTGAAGACCAGTTAGTTAATTTGGTTGTGCAGATTAATGGAAGGGTACGGGATAGCGTTGAGATAGCCAGAGATGTTTCTGAAGGAGAGGCTCAAGCACTGGTTCTACAAAGCGCAAAATTGAAGCAATGGATAGAAGGTAAGGAAATTAAAAAAGTCGTTTTTGTACCCAACAAATTGATTAACTTTGTAATTTAATGATAGATGATTCATTATTTTATGCTATTAATGGATTAGCTGAACATTATTTGTGGCTGGACGTTTTAGGGATTTTTTTGGCTAAGTATTTACCCTACTTTTTAGTGGCTTCATTAGCCTTATTTTTGATTTGGAACTGGAAAAAATATTGGTTAATGGTGGCTCAAGCTGGTACAGCAGCCTTGTTTGGCAGATTTGTAGTGGTGGAGCTCATTCGTATGTTGCATGACAGGACCAGGCCCTTTCTGTCTGGGCAGACTCATATTTTACTTACTCATTCCACTACAGAATCTTTCCCATCAGGCCACACCACTGTTTTTTTTGCTATTAGTACTATTGTTTATCTATACAATAAAAAAGCGGGCGTTGCATTTTTTGCCTTTAGCTCTTTGATGGCCTTGGGCCGTGTTTTTACGGGCCTCCATTGGCCCTTGGATATCTTGGGAGGTATAGTGGTCGGGATTTTATCAGGCTTTATAATTAATTTATTAGCTAGAAGGATTTTCAAGGAGCTTTAAGTTTTGGTCTCAAAAGTAAAAACTCCTCTGTGCACAGAGGAGTTTTTACTTTTGAAGTGCCGCGGGTGGGAGTCGAACCCACATGAGCGAAGCTCACACGATTTTGAGTCGTGCATGAATACCAGTTCCATCACCGCGGCGCATTGACTATAAATTGTATAAGTTCTCTGCCATATCCAGATTTCAAATATTTTTCACGTTTTCTGGCTTCTTTACGCGAGCCGTAGGATTCAGATAGTATTAATTCAAATGGCGCGTATGGCTTTGTGGTCCTATTGTACCCACGATTGTGTTGGTTTACTCTTCTTTCAATGTTGTCGGTGATGCCTATGTAGGTATATCTTTTGTTTAAACTTTTTATTGAATAAACAAAATACATATAAAACGATTTTGAGCCTGCCTGCCGGCAGGCAGGTCGTGCATGAATACCAGTTCCATCACCGCGGCTAACATTTATAATATTACGAATTATTTTTTGGAACGCAAGCCACGATAAACTGGCTAGCTCCAATTAGCCTCTACTATCCTTTCGGGCCATTTTTTGCGGAGCAATTGAAAATTACGGCAAGCTGTTTTGTGGACTGTTGCCCCTTCGCCTTGGGTGATGAAAGCCGCGATGTCATTGCCTGGTTTCGGCTCGCAGCACTTACCTAATTTGAAAGAAATATCGGCTTGTCCGCCAATAAGCACTCTGGGCTCCCTACGCTTAAGGGATAAGGGGATATACTTTTTTATCAATTCCACTTTTTCAGTCAATTCATCAAATCCTTGGCTTAGCTGCTTGCTTAATCTTTCAATAATTTTTGGTTTTTGGGCCTGGCCCCCGGTTTCTTTTTGGAGAAATTTTCTGATTTTATCCTGTGCTTTTTTACTTTTGACAAATCTGAGCCAGTTCTCAGAGGGACGCTGGCGCTTATTAGTGATAATTTCTACTGTTTGTCCAGTTTGGAGAGGTGTTTTGAGGGATATTATCTTTCCATCAACCTTAGCCACTTCGCAATGATCCCCCAAGGTGCTATGGATGGCGTAAGCAAAATCAATTGGTGTTGAATCTTTGGGTAGGTTGATAATATCCCCCCTGGGAGTCAAAACGAATATTTGTCCTTTTAAAAAGTCAGTTTGTAAAAATTGGATTGCTTTGGAATGATTTTTAGCCTCTTCTTGGAGTTGCCTAATTTTTTCCATCCAATAAAATTGGTGTTTGTAAGCTGGGGCATTTGGCTGATTTTTGTAGCTTAAATGGGCGGCTGCGCCAAACTCGGCCTCCTGATGCATTTGGAGGGTTTTTATCTGAAATTCGGTAATAATATTATCTGGTGCCAATACTGTAGTGTGTAGAGACCTATACCCATTTAGTTTCGGTTGGCTAATGTAGTCCTTGATGCGGCCTGGCAGGGGCGGCCATATTTTATGTAGAGTCCCGAGTGCTTTATAGCAGTCTTCAATGTTTTGAACAATGATACGCAAAGCCACTAAATCATAGATACGGCTTAAGTCCATGTCGTGCCTAAGGAGTTTTTGATATAAAGAGAAATAGTGTTTAGCTCGTTTATGGATATCCAAAGTTTTGATTCTCTCTTTCTGAAAGAGGGGTGGTAACTTGGGGGTTAATTTATCTAAATACTTCTGGCGTTCTTCGTATTGCTGGGTAATATTTCCTAAGAGCCAGCTGTGTTCTTTGGGGTAGAGAATAGGGAAGGCCAAGTCCTCTAACTGACCCTTTGCTTCTAACATTCCTAAGCTGTAAGCTAAGGGCGATAAAATTTCCAAGGCGCCTTGAGCCTGCCTTCTTTGTTGCTCTGGCGATAATGATTGGATATTTTTCATCTGCTCCCAGTTACGAGCCAAAAGAATGAAAATAGGCCGTAGGTCTCTGGCTAAAGCGAAAAACATTTTTCTAAGATTCTCACCCTGCTCCCTTAAAATTGTTTTT
>JAQTPV010000041.1 GCA_028712605.1 Minisyncoccota bacterium
TACCCTTTTCCCAGATTGCTTGTTTGTCGATTTCTTTTATGTCTGGCAGGCCTTTAAAAGAATCAAAAGCCACGTAAGTAAAATCAAACAACCAACGAAAAGTATCCCAAGCGATCTTCATGGTATTGCCCCCAAACGAACCGAACTCGAAATAATAACCCCCTATAGGGCGGTTGATATTGCAAAATCTGGCAATGCTTAAAAAAATAAATCGCCTTTGATCTTGGCTAAATTTGCGATAAACCCCACTCATCCAGCGCCGCTTGCTATAGGCCCCAGTAAAAGGTATAAAAGCAAGCAAGCCATAAACCCATTTAATAGTCTTTTTAGTACTCGGAGATAATTGATCGTAATGTTTCCTTAAACGGTCTTTGAGCATATGGCCTTAGAGCGTGTCATTTTGGGTAGCTAATAAGGACTTGGGGCCTTTTTAATGCTCCCTCAAATGGCATTTTAACATGAAAACTGACTTCCCTCAAGACAAGTCTCTTGGGAATATAATAAATGGAAAATTCCACTATTGACTATTGGGCCGTAAATGATAATTTTGGGCATACCATTGGGCCATGGAAACTACACCTTGGGCTAAAGAAATTTGAGGGACAAAACCTAACTGATTCAGCTTCTTAATATCCGGGCACCGTCGCGGCGTACCACCGGCCGGTAAATCCTGCGCCTGGACTACATTCGCCTCGCGTCCAAAATAACGGATTACTGTTTCAGCGGCCTCTTTCATTGTTATCTCCTGGGGGCTACCAATATGATAGATATTTAGATGTTCTCCTTTCTCTAACAACAGCATTAAGCCCCTTGTGAAGTCATCAATATGACAGAAAGCGCGTGTTTGGGAGCCATCCCCTTGGATAGGAAAATCAATTACTCCTTCAGGCTGTGCCTTGATTAGATCAAGGGCTCGCAAAATAAATTGCGGCAAGACGTGTTCCCAACCCATATCTGCTCCGTAGATATTATGGGGCCTAAATATAATCATTCGTTCCAGGTTCTTCCTAGCGTAATTGATTGATAAAAGCTCGCTGATGATCTTGCCTCCTCCATAAGAATATCGTGGGTTCAAAACGTCAGGCACTGACAAAGGGACTTTTTCGTCCGTGGGCACATAAGGCGGGGTTTGATAGACTTCCGAGCTAGAAGCTAAAATCAGTTCTTTAATATTATGCGTTGAGCAAGCATCCAATACATTAAGCATGCCCCTCACTCCAACGTCTAAAACCAAATCCGGTTTGGTATAAAAAAACTCTGTGCCATTAATATAAGCTAAATGAATGATAGAATCAACGCCGCAACTAGCCGACAATACTCTGTCTTTATCTCTAATATCCGCCTCAATAAACTCTAAATTATTAATAAGATCAGCAATCTTGCGGCAAGCGCCCCGAGAATTATTATCTAAAACTCGCACCTGATGGCCAGCCTTCACCAAGGCCCTCACTAAAGCTGACCCTAAAAAACCAGAACCACCGGTAACTAAGTATTTTTTAGCTTGATTGACCATATAAAAAATCCTGATTACTCCTATTAGGTAAGACTGCCTTGCCATGACTACCCAAAGCTATATAGCCGGCCTCAAAAGGTAAATGCAAATCTTGGGCCACAAAATTATTCCAAAAATCATAGATTAAGCCGGGCTTAGCCAATGATTTAGCCAATCTTTCAATGGGCATACCGCCAAACATAGGATGGTTATTCAGTATCATAACTAAATGACTGCCTGCCATTGCTTCTTCCAGGCTGGGGTAAGGCAATAAGCCAAAAACAGCAGAGATAGCTTCATCGGGCACTACTGGATCAAAGGCCCTGAAATTAGCCTTGGGAAAATATTCTTTCAATCGGTTTAAAACGGGCTTAGCCATGGTACCACGCAAATCATCGGTAGCCGGTTTCCCCTTAAAGGCAAAACCTAATAAGGTAATAGTTGGCGCTTCCGGAAAACCAGGTAAGGTTTTAGTTAAATGGTAGAGATATTCAACAACTTCCTTAGGCTGTTTTTCATTGAGGCTTCTCGCAGTTTTTATAATCTCTGGCTCTACCCCAAATTCCTTCAGGCCTTCAGCTAAAATATGTGGGTCCTTTTCTAAACAGGGTCCGCCAACCAAACCTGGCATTAAGACATTGGTCCTGGGATAGCCCAATTTACCAGCCTTGATTACTTCTAAAGCGCTAATACCAGCAGCATTACAAATTCGGGCCACTTCATTGGCAAAAGCAAAATTAGTATCTCTTTGCGAATTATCTATTAATTTAATCATTTCGGCCGTTTCAGCATCACTCACCATTACTTCCGTGGGCGTAATAAATTGGAATAGCTGGGCTGCTCTAACTGCCCCACCCTTTGTTACCGCCCCTACAATTTGCGGTAGATGTCTAAGTTCAGAAAGGGCTTCGCCCTCTAATGTCCTCTCTGGACAAAAAGCTAAATCAAAAGGCACCTGCGCTTCCTCTAAGATAGGCCTTACCAATCTACTGGTCGTACCTAACTTAACAGTGGAACGCATAATCACTAATTCATGACCTTTCAACTGACGGCTTACCTCCCGGACCACACTCTCCACCATATCTAATCTAACGCGGCCATTATCATCTAGGGGCGTGCCCACAGTAATCACATACACATTGGCTGGATAGCCTTCCGGAATATGTTTAGCAAAGACGATTTTTTGGTCATCAACAACTTTTTTTAATCTTTCAGCTAGGCCCGGCTCAAAGAAATGCGGTTCGCCTCTTCTCAGTTTTTCCAAAACATCATCTTTGATTTCTACGCCCAGAACCTGAAAACCGATTTCGGCCATGATCGTAGCTAAAGTTAGGCCTACGTAACCTAAGCCCATAATACAAATATTTTTATCTCTGAAATCTTTATCTAAAAACATACTGAAAAATATACTGTTAAGAATATTAACCTTTTTCTAAATACCACTGGATGGTTCTCTTGAGGCCCTCCTCAAGAGAAGTACTGGCCTTAAAACCAAATTCTTTTTCTGCCCGTGAAGTATCTAAACATCTTCTCGGCTGACCATCTGGCTTGGACGGATCCCAACGAATCTCCCCCCTGAAATTCATAAGGCGACAGATCAATTCAGACAAATCTTTAATATTTATCTCCCGGCCTGAACCTAAGTTTACTGGCTCGGGCTTTTCATACCGTTCCAAGGCCAACAAAATACCCTGGACAACATCCCCAACATATAAGAATTCTCTGGAAGCAGAGCCCGTGCCCCAAACCTCAATAAAGTCCTGCCCTTGCTTTTGGGCATCGGCTATTTTCTTAATCAGGGCCGGGATGACATGCGAGGCCTTAGGATCAAAGTTATCACCTGGGCCATATAAATTAACTGGCACGAGAACAATGGCATTGAAACCATATTGCTGCCGGTAGGCTTGACTCTGGACTAATAGCATTTTTTTAGCCAAACCATAAGGCGCATTAGTTTCTTCGGGATAACCTTTCCATAAATCTTCTTCGCGGAAAGGCACTGGAGTGAACTTAGGATACATGCAAACGGTACCCATGGTTAAAAACTTTTCCACCCCCGCTTGCCGCGCCGCCTCTAAAAGCTGAACGCCCATCATTAAATTATCATAAACCATCTCACCAGGGATAGCTTGATTTAAGCCTATACCGCCCACTTTAGCCGCCAAATGAATAACTATTTGCTGACCCGCCACCGCCTTAGTGCAGCCCTCCCATTTCCGCAAATCCAAATCCTCAAACCGAGGTAAAAAAAGCTGCTCTTTGGCCACGCCCCTTTGCCCAATCAAACTATAGACCAAATGCTGGCCCACGAAACCACCGGCTCCGGTGATTAAAATTTTCTTTTTGGTTAAATCAATCATTTTTATTTGCAAAAAAGATTAATTTTATAGATTTGGGCATTATAATCATCCATTATTAAATCACTATGGTCGGCAATAAGTTGCTCTACCCTATCAGTTTTTTCCAGATTCAATAATGACTCGCCCCTTGCCATTTCATGGTCTCTTTTTTTATTATGCCCATCTACGGCTAAAAAAGTCAAATTTTTCTTTCTTAAGGAAGCGCAAAGATCCTCCCAAGAAGTAAACTGAACCAAATCTGGATAATCAGGGTGAACCGATACGAACCTATTCTTCCCCTCCAAGAAAATATCCCATCTCCCCCAATTCATCACAATCTTAACCCCTTGATAATTATCATTAAAGTAACTGGCAATGGCATAAATACCAGCAAGATTGCCCCGGAAAGTATAAAAGTCTTGCTTATCGTAAACTCCAAGAAGATAACCTATCTCAGCCTGCTTGACCTCTAAAAAATGATTGTTCTTATGGGTAATAATTAATATGACGCCGCTTATGATCGCCGACGTTAACGCCAAGATAACAATAATTCGGAATATCCTGCGAGGGGCTAATTTCTCCCAGAATTTAGTCAAGGAAATAGCCAGCAAAACCAAAAGTACGACTAGGCCTGCAGAAATATATCTCTTAGTAAAAAAGGTGACTGTTACAGCCCAAATACTAAAATACAACAAACTAAAGACTAGCAGCCGCCTTAACCATATCCTTTCCGCTTTAATAAACCAAACAAAGGGTAAGCTCAAGTAAGCTACCAATATCAATAAGTAATAAGGCTCCGTAAACTGAAAGGGAACAGTTAAAATATTCTTCAGGCGGCCTAACATTAAAGAGCCCAAAGACCCGCTGGACGGCATCATAGTGGGCACAATTTCATTGCCAATGTTGGAACCAAAAAAAGGATAGAGCGGGTGACCAGCCATGACCCAAGTTTTCACATACCAGAAAATAGCCGCGAAAAATAATGGTGCAAAAACGCTAAGGCTATCTAGGGCCCATGACCGAAACGATACTTTATTTTTTACCTTATCCCAAATAAAAAAGAGGATTAAGGGAAGCAAGGTATAGAAAGCTGTAAACTTGATTGATAAAGCAAAGCCCAAAAAAACTCCAGCTAAAATTAATAAATTTCTATTTTTCTTTTCCTCTAACCATCTAAAAAACAAGAAGATGGCCGCTATCTCAAAACTAGCTTGGGCTGCATCAACATAGGCGCTGGTTGCATTCATCAAGAACTCGTAAAGAGTCAGAATCAAAGCTAAAGATAATAAAGCGGCCTTCGCGTCAAATTTCTTTTTCACAAAACAATAAACTGCTAAAAGAGCTACTAATAAAATTTGATAATGGATTAAATGGACCAAACTAAATCCTCCCAAGCTATAAAGCAAACCGTAAGTGGCCTCCATCAATAGCGGATAATTACCACAAACATCAGTCGTTCCACCTAAACTTAAAACACCATTTTCCATAATGCGTATTGCTTCAGGCATATGGTAGGCCAACTCATCACACTGAAAGGGCGGGGATAAGGCAGTCAGTAAATAAAAAGCCATCATCATTAATACCAGCAGCAAAAGGGCCTTAATTAACCAGTCCTCTTTCCAAAAATCAATGGCCGATTTCTTCAAATTTTTAAAAATTAGCCAGCTGGCTCTCCAACCAGAAATCAAAACTATAATAAAAAACGCTCCAAAGAGCCAGATGGAGATTATTTTAATCAGAGAAAAAAATACTATCAGGTATCCTATGAGGCCCCAGCCCAATAGAACAGACAGGACGAATTCCAAGATTTCTCCGATTTCCAAATGTAGCCTCTTAATAAAGAACCAACCAATTAAATAAGAAACGTCTAAAAAAATGATGGCTAAGGCAAGCGGCCAAAAGATTTCAGAAAGGATATAACTCATAAATTACTCGCAAGTATTTTTAATGGAAAAGCCGCCATTCTGCAAATGAATATCTCTTTTAGCTAACTTTAAATCAGAGCTAACCATTTCTTCAACTAACTCTTGAAAACTGATTTTAGGCTGCCAGCCTAATTGGGCCTTGGCCTTGGAGGCATCCCCCAAAAGCGATTCAACCTCAAGCGGCCTGAAATATCTTGGATCAACAGCCACCAGTATTTTCCCAGTCTCTTGATCAATCCCCTCCTCATTAACCCCCTCTCCCCTCCACTCCAGATTAATCCCCGCCTCCTTAAAGGCTATGGCGCAAAATTCTCTAACTGAATGCTGCTCGCCGGTGGCAATAATATAATTCTGCGGAGCTTCTTGCTGGAGCATCATCCACATGGCTGCCACATAATCTTTAGCATGACCCCAGTCACGTTTATTGTTCAGATTACCCAAATAGAGCTTAT
>JAQTPV010000042.1 GCA_028712605.1 Minisyncoccota bacterium
CCGTGTCTTTAATTCCCTTGCGCATGGTGTAAACCTTGGTTTGCCCATCAACTAGCTGCAAATTATCTAAATCGCCGCTTAAAATAACCACTTGGATTTTGGGGAACCTGCCTTCTTTTAGCCAAGCAAGTAATGGTGCCGATAACATCGTCCGCTTCAAAGCCCTGCTGCTCATAAATAGGAATTTTAAGGGCCCGCAAAATCTCTTTTACATAATCCAATTGTTGATAAAGCTCATCGGGCGCTTTTACCCTTTTGGCTTTGTACTCCTTAAATTGTTCATGCCGGAAAGTTGGGCCTTTTAAATCAAAGGTGGCTGCAATATATCCTGGTTTTAAATCCTTAATCGCCTTAAGTAAAAGCAATAAAAATCCGTAAACGGCATTAACCAGTTTACCTTTTTTGGTTTTGAGCGGCGGCAAGGCATGATAAGCCCGATGCACTAAAGCATTCCCATCAATTACCAATAATTTTTTATTTTTTTCTTGATCCATTCCTCTATTCTACTTTCGTTTTAACAAAAAAACAAACCCGCTACGCGAGTTTTTTATCTTAATCTATTCGTCTAAAAAAATTTAGGAAGGTTTATTGAAACAACCTTCCTAATTACTGCAATAAGTCATTCGTTTTCACAAAACAGGAACGACAATCTTTATTGCCCCTCCCTTCTGAAATTTTTCAGAGTTCGGATCCCCTATCATTACGAAAATATTTATTCCCTTCGTTTGGGATCTCCGAACACCAAAATACCCTACACCGCTATGATTTTTCTTGGAAAAAATCCAGCGGCCAGCCACAGCCCAAGCATTAGAAAGCTTATAATTTACCGTCACGATAGTCTGCCATTTTCTAAACTTTCTTTCGTAGTAGAATTCAGAGCTAACAGCGGCCGTAATGTTTTTGATCCTGATGCTACCATTCGAATAAACCATCTTGTAATCAATATCTCTGTTCCGCCCCCTGGTCCCGCCTACGTTGAAGTAGGTATAATTATCAGAAAAGTGATAACCCACTACAGCAGTGGTTTGGAACTGATTCTTGAACCCTTCATAATTTCCATATTCACCATACAGATAAGTACCATAGTCATGATTCTCTATGACTACAGCACTCCCACTGACAACACGGCGGAAATTACCACCATCTTCCTTGTTAATGAAATTAGCACCACCATAGAGAGCAATATATCTCATGAAATTATCTCTCCAGCTCCTACTAAAATTAGAAGCGAGATTGATTCCATGGATGCCAACATCTCCATAGCCAAGGAGGTTGATAAACGAAGAGTCGTTGGCAAATGCCGTTATAGAGGTATTGAGGTCGCCCCTATAATAGATGGCGCTGGCTCTCATATTCTTCCCTTCTTTCCCCTCATAAAAAGACTGGGAAAAACAGCCATCAATACCTAGCGGCTTCCATCTGTGTTGAGCCATTAAGTAATACACATCGTTCTCTTTTTGCAACTGCCGATCAAAAACAAACCCCCCAGAGATACTACTGCTTTTTGTTGGCATAAAAGCAGCCCTAACATTACTTGAATAGTTGCCACCTCGATGGCTCGTACCAAAAGCAGCCAACTGAATCTTTTCTGTGCTTTTGGCATACTGCACGCCGCCATCTATGTCTTTAATTCTGGGTGTATATAAGAAATCACCCGGTGGCACAACCCCAATGTTCTCCTGGAAAAAGGGTCTGTACTCTTTGTAGTACCTCTCTCCCCAAACCGGGTCCAGTCCTTCAATCGGCCCCTCCAGGGTCTTCCATTCCGGGAAGAGCGTAGCGACTAGAGATCCGCGCCTAGCTGTACCCCCCAATGAAAAGTATGGCTTTCCCTCCCAATATTTTGAGGCAAAGGAGTCAACTAGAATTTTTGTTTCTACCTTTTTCCCCTCAACTGGGGTGAGCTCAATCTCCCATTCAGCCCAATTGGCCGCAGGGTCATCCTTACCCCCCCATTGCCAATAAGCTGGCCGTCCATCATCACGGCGGTCGAAGTTGGTCCAAACGACCATTTTCCCTTGTCTTTTTGGAAGATTGATGAGCTGCCAAGGTATTTGCATCTCAAGACACCACCCATCCTGAGTTCTGCCCGATTTGACAAGCCAATCACTCCATTCTGGCTTGTCGGCCTTTCCTTGGGAAAAGTTCGCTTTCTTTGCTCCTCCTGGATTGGCAAACCAAAAATCCAAATGCCCTTCGAGGGTCCGGTAACCGTTGAAACTCATGGCTAATGTATCGTCGTGAGTAATCGCCCAAGCATCGTCCTGTGTTTCCCTGGTAATGGGTTCTTGTCCATTCTTTACTGCCTCTAGGGCAACAAAGATGGCGAAGTCACTATAGGTCAACCAAATCCTAGTCAAACCCTGAATTGGTTGCTTTGTGCTTTCGTCCAGGAAATAGGCCTCAATAGGCTTAATCCTTTGCCAGACCTGATCGTCTAACTTTCCGTCAATAACGGGTTTTTCTCCGTCTGTAATTTTATTCCCTGAAATCATCTCAACAGCAAGGCTGTTAAGAGAAATTATAAACATGAAAAGAGCCGCTAAAAGAACTACCAATTTTTTCATGGCCAATCCTCCCTTTCAATAAAAATGATACCTACAAGAAACAACTAAAAAGATTGAGAAAATCCTCAATCGTCTTATACCTTCTTTCTAAGCCTTTTTGCCACCAAGTCAAGCTCGGCTTAGATAAATGCTTCTTTTTTGATTGTCTAAAAATTTGAAATCCATATTAAACATCTCTGCGGGCAGTAGTTTTTTAATTCGTTCGGGCCACTCCACGGCTACTATATTATAGGGAGAAGCTGAAATGTCCCGCCAACCTAAATCCAAAATATCTTCTGACCTCTCAATTCTATAACAGTCAACGTGATAAAAATTCTGAAATAGCAAGTGATGAATAGCAAATCTTTTCATAATCACAAAAGTAGGGCTAGTAATTTTCTCATGGATGCCAAAGCCTTTGGCCAACCCTTGGGTAAAAGTGGTTTTGCCAGACCCCAAATCACCCCTTAAAGCAATTAAAAAAGCTCCTTGCTGATTGGGGCCGAGTTTTAAAATTTCTTGAGCCATTAATTGGCCAAGTTTTTGTGTTTCTTTACTGGAAGTTGTGATTAACTTGTTTGACATAGTATGGGGCTTGGAGTAAATTGAGAACAACAAAGCAATCAGTACTCTTTTCTTAGTCTAAAGCAGTTAGGCAAAAATGCAATTCTAATCTACAATAAAAGCATATGAATCAAATTACGCGCCAAATCCAAGTTGATCCCAAGAGGCTCACGCAAATAAAAAAAGCGTGCCTTAATATTCCGGCCCTAAAGAAAGAAATAGAGTCTACGGTCAACAAGGATATGACTCAACTAATTGAACTGATTCTGGTAGGGGCTATTGAACTAGGGGTTTCGGATGTACATTTTGAGCCAGAAGAAAAACGGGCTAAGCTAAGATTTCGTATTGACGGCCTTTTGCAAGATATTTTATTCATTGACTTAGCTACCTACCGCACTATTTTATCCAGATTAAAGTTATTATCGGAAATAAAATTAAATATTTCAGCGAAGGCTCAAGATGGAAGATTTACCGTAGTTTTGGAAGATAAAAATATTGAAATTAGGGTGTCCAGTTTGCCCGCTGGTTTTGGCGAGGCTATTGTCATGAGGGTGCTTTCAGCTAAAGATGTAATGGACTTAAAAGAATTGGGGATCAGGGAAGATGCCTTAGCCGCTTTTGATAAAGAAATCCGCAAGCCCAACGGGCTTGTTTTAATAACCGGCCCAACAGGCTCTGGCAAAACCACCACCCTTTATGCGGTGTTGAAAAGAATTGTTCAGCCAGAATTAAAAATAGTGACCATTGAAGACCCTATTGAATACCGCCTGCCGGGCATTTCTCAAACCCAGGTTGATCCTGACAAGGGTTATGATTTTGCCAATGGCTTAGAGGCGATTGTCAGGCAAGACCCTGACGTGATTTTAGTGGGCGAGATCAGAGATCCAGGAACAGCGAAAATGACGATCCAGGCCGCCCTAACTGGGCATCTGGTTTTAAGCACCCTGCATACCAATGATGCCGCTGGCACAGTGGCTAGGCTGCAGGCCTTAGGCGAGATAGCCGCTAATATTGCTCCGGCTTTAAGCCTGGCTATTGGCCAAAGATTGGTTAGAAAAGTGTGTCAAAAATGTAAAACCTTAGAAACAATCTCGCCAGCCGAGTTGGAACTATTCAAAAAACATCTAAGCAAACTGCCAAAAGGCATTAAAGCACCGGCCCTTACCGCCTCTACAAAGCTACCGAAGGCTAAAGGCTGCTCTGATTGTAATCTTACTGGATACAGGGGCCGCATTGGTATTTTTGAATTCTTTTTAGTGGACGACGAATTAGAGAACTTTATCTTGAAATCTCCGTCCATCGTTGATTTAAGAACTAAGGCCGAAGAAAAGGGGATGATTAGTATGTTTTGCGACGGCCTGATGAAAATTCTGGAAGGCATCACGACCCTAGACGAAGTTCAAAGAGAAACCATTGAATAACAAAAAGCCCCCAAATGGGGGCCAAGGCTAACCCCGTTAGAAGTTAGACGCGTGAAAATGAAAGTCCTAAGCACAAACGGTCTCTATCATATAATTTATAGAGATTAGTGTTCAGGAAAAAAATTTATTTATAGATTTTTTTATACTGAACTTCTAACGGGGTTAGCCTGAAAACAACAAAAAGGATTTTTGTGCCAGAACCTATCTCCGGGAATGAGCTAGCGCCAACCAACCCACCTATTCAGAGAATGGTTCCTAATTCCAGGCTAACGTTTTGTATTATAATATATTATTTCGGAAATGTCAATAGGCAATGGGGAAAAACCCTCAAAAATAAATAATGAGGATATTTTGGATTTAACACTACGTCCTAAGGACTGGAATAATTACATAGGACAAGAAGCGCTCAAACAAAATCTCAAGGTTATTATTGAAGCGGCCAAACAAAGAAAAGAGGTGCCGGAACACCTGCTTTTGTATGGTAATCCGGGGTTAGGCAAAACTACCTTAGCCCATTTGATTGCCCAAGAAATAGGCACGGATATTAGGATTACTTCTGGTCCGGCCATGGAAAAAGCCGGTGACCTAGCTGCCATCTTAACCAACCTAACTGAAGGCAGCATTTTATTTGTTGATGAAATCCACCGTCTGCCTCGCTTGGTAGAGGAATGCTTGTACCCAGCCATGGAAGATTTTAAATTGAATTTGGTGTTAGGCCGAGGACCAATGGCCAGGATTATGGAGCTCAATGTTCCGAGATTCACGCTTGTGGGAGCCACCACGCGGTTAGCCTCAATATCAGGCCCGCTAAGATCAAGGTTCGGGGCAACCTTTGGACTCAACTTTTACGAAACCGAGGATATCAAAAAAATCTTAAAGCGCTCCAGTCAAATTTTAGGTATTGAAACTGAAGAGGAGGCCCTGCACACCATTGCTAAAACCAGCCGTTTTACACCTAGAATTGCCAACCATCTATTAAAAAGAGTTAGGGATTTTGCCCAAGTGCGGGGCGAAGGCAAGATTACTCAAGGAATTTCCAAATCAGCCTTAGCAGCCCTAGAGATTGATGAGCTAGGCCTAACGGCTAACGATAAACGAATTTTAGAGGCCGTTATCCATAAGTTCGCTGGCGGACCAGTAGGGCTTAAAACCTTGGCTTCAGCCACTGCCGAAGAAGAAGATACTATTTTGGATATTTATGAACCTTATTTAATGCGCCTTGGCTTTATTGCCTTAACTCCAAGGGGCCGAGTGGCCACTAGACTGGCCTTTGAACATTTGGGGATGAAGGCACCCAAGAATCTTTTTTAAATCACCAAAAACTCATGAGTTCAATCCTAAAGAGGGTGGGGTTTTCTCTTGTTTTTTGTTTTTTTTACTTCTCTACCGCCGGAGCTTCAATGATAATCAATGAAATCGCCTGGATGGGGGACCAAACATCATATAACCACGAGTGGATAGAGCTATACAATGACTCCCAACGACCCATTACTATAAATGACTGGGTCTTAAAAACTACTGACGAAAAAATCAAAATTGATTTGCAGGGGATAGTCCCTGGCCAAGGGTTTTTTCTTTTAGAAA
>JAQTPV010000009.1 GCA_028712605.1 Minisyncoccota bacterium
GGCAACCCCTGCAAGGCCAAATGCCAGGGGATTGAAACCGACCATGCTGGTCCCTGCGTAAAAACCGAACCGACCCAAAAACCAGATAGCAACATCGTGGGCGGTGATAAAGATGAACATGGCTGTATTGGATCAGCTGGCTATTCTTGGTGCTCCGCTAAAAATAAATGTTTAAGAGTTTGGGAAGAGGATTGCCCTATTACCACAACCACTCCCCCACCCGCCCAATAATTTCTAATTTTTACCTGTCCCTTGCAACAGCAAGGGACTTTTAATTTAATCTTAGTTAGGTTAGATTATAAATGATGAAAAAATATTTCCTCCTAACTTATGGATGCCAAATGAATAAGTCGGATTCAGAAAGAATTAGTGCAGTTTTAGAAAAAATCGGATATAAAAGGTCCTCCAAAATAGATGAGGCTGACCTGGTTGTGGTTAATGCTTGTTCGGTTCGGCAATCCGCCATTGATAGGATTTCGGGCTTAAGGCCCAAAATAAAAAACAAGGCCAAAACCATTTTAACTGGCTGCATCCTATCAGCCGACAAAAAGAAGTTCGGTAAGCTTTTTGATTATATCTTAGACATAAAAGACCTTCCAAAATGGCCAAAAATACTTAGCAATCAACCTTACAAAGACAGCCCTCGTAAGAATTACCAAAGAATTGGCGGAGCGGGCCAAAGGGTTGCCAGCTGCGAATATTTTAAAATCCAGCCGAATTATCAAGCCTGGCCAGTAGCTTATGTGCCTATTTCCAGTGGTTGCAATAACTTCTGTGCTTACTGCTGCGTGCCATATACCAGAGGCCCTGAAGTATCACGTAGGGCTTCAGAGATAGTTAAAGAAGTTAAGGAGTTAATCAAGGACGGCTATAAAGAAATTTGGCTCTTGGGGCAAAATGTCAACTCCTATCAATCTTATGCAGATGGTCCTTGTGTGGTGGATTTTCCACTTTTATTAAAAATGGCTGATGCTCTTGAGGGAAACTTTTGGGTTAGGTTCACCAGCCCTCACCCCAAAGACTTCTCCGATAAATTAATAACAGCCCTAAAAGAGTGCTCGAAGGTTACTCCCTATTTGAATTTACCGGTTCAGGCCGGAGATAACGAAGTTCTCAAAAAGATGAATAGGCCTTACACCATTGAACATTATAAAGATTTAGTAAGTAAAATTCGCCGAGCCATCCCGGGCATTACCTTGTCCACAGACATCATTGTTGGCTTTCCAGGTGAAACTAAAAAGCAATTTTTAAATTCCGCCAAGCTGTTCCGCGAAATTAAGTTTGATATGGCTTATATCGCTCAATTTTCGTTGAGGCCCGGCACTGCCGCTGCTAACTTAAGAGATGATGTGCCCAAGGCTGAAAAGAAACGAAGGGAGAATGTTTTAACCGAAATCCTAAAAAAAACCGCCAGCGTCAGCAATAAAATGTTCATCGGTAAAACCATCAAAGTTTTACCGCTTGTCTACAAGAATGGCACCCTCATTGGTAAATCCCAGCATTATAAAACCGTAAAATTTCAAGGCAAAAAAGACTTGATCGGCCAATTTGTAGATATAAAAATCGTCAAGGCAACTAATTTTGGATTATTGGGCTTATATGAATAAACTTATTGTAATATTGGGTCCCACGGCTTGCGGGAAAACGGATTTATCTATTAAATTAGCGAAGCGCTTTAAGGGTGCGGTGGTTTCAGCTGACTCCAGACAAGTTTATCAAGGCATGAATATTGGCACTGGCAAAATAACCAAAAAGGAAATGCAGGGTATCCCCCATTACCTTTTAGATGTTACTTCACCAAAGCGCCGATTTTCTGTGGCCCAATATCAAAAAATGGCTTACAGGGCCATTAATAAAATTATTCAAAACAAAGGGGTGCCGTTTTTGGTTGGCGGTTCACCCTTTTATGTCTATTCCATAATTTACGGCTGGGGATTCCCTGCCCTCAAAGCCAACCTTCCATTAAGGCAAAGGTTGGGAAAAAAGACCGAGGAGCAACTTTTCGCCATACTGAAAAAACTTGACCCAAAACGAGCCAAACAAATTGACTCAAAAAACAAAAGGCGGCTGGTCAGGGCCGTGGAAATCGCTAAAAGTCTTGGTGAAGTGCCACAGTTTAAAAAAAATCCTCAATATGCCTGCTTATTAATTGGGATTAAAAAAGGTAAAGAAGAATTAAGCCAGCTTGTTCATAAACGCCTTTTAAAGAGATTCAGACAAGGCATGGTGGCTGAAGTTAAAAGGCTCAAGGCCAACGGCTTATCTTGGAAAAAATTAGACGATTTTGGTTTGGAATATCGCTGGATAGCCCGTTACTTGCAAAACAAAATTAACAAACAAGAAATGGTAGCATTTTTGCAGAAAGATATTGAACATTTCGCCAAAAGGCAGATGACTTGGTTTAAAAAAGACCCAAATATCCATTGGGTCAAAAACGAAAAAGCAGCCGAAAAATTAATTAAAACCTTTTTATAAATAATTAGCGCCGACACACGAAATGCCGGCGGCTACTAAGTTGAAATCCGATAATAAGTCAAGGTGCCGTCAGTAATTGAAACCTCTACTCCAAAGAACTCTACCATAAGCCTTTGAGTGGCTTTCAGCTTCCCTAGCGGGAAATGGGGAGTAAAGATCTCATGAGAGTTGACCTGGTATCTAAACCTTAGAAATTCACGATCTTGAAAAATAGAAACTCGCGAGATAGAAACTTGACCTGGAAATAGGCAAACGAGCCAAAACAGTGCGCAGTCCTTCACCGTATATGCCAACTTTCTCATCTTTGAATCTGATGAAGATTTTTTAGCGATGGCGTTGGCCTCATGAATATAATGATGCACCGTAAGAAGATCCTCCTCTTCAGCGAGCAGCTCTAAGATATTTCCTAGGCTATTTGTTTCAATAATTCTGGCCACCTCCTCATTACCATTCTCCTGAATTTTTATCGCTCCAATCGAACTTGCCAAATCCATCACCCCCCTCTCTATATTGGAATGCAAAGTGCTATTTCTTCCCTCTCAAAAAAACGATAATCAAAAAGACTGCCCCTAATATTAAGCCAGCCATAGAGCCATAAGTACTGACATTATAACCTCGCCAATCGCCCCTCATCATAAAATAGCCGCTTGGGCCATAAACGTTGCCCGTATTAAGCCAAACACGGTTTAACAACAAAAGCAAGGCAGAATAAATAATCAAAATATATCCCAAAACCGTTAAAATATAGCTAATTTTATCTTTAACCATACATTTTCTTAATTAACGTTTGGGTATTGCTAACTCTCAATTGCTTAAAAAAGAAAACGAATTTATTCTCTAATTCCTGGCAAATTTTATTTATTGTTTTTTCAGGCAATTCAGTTATCTCTTTTTTAAATGGCCCCAGGGCCTTTTTTCTTACTTTGTAAAGAAACTGCTCATCCGTTTCGTATTTTTTTCTCTCTGCAGAAAATTTCTCTTTGAGCCAATTATAAATTTTGTCTTTTAGTTCTTTGGGAAAGGCTTGGCTGTCCAAAACGATATTTTGAAATTCAGTTGATAGATGCACCTCGCAAACCCCAGCTTTAGCGAACTTACTAAAATAATCATCGGGCAGTGTGGAGGCTCCATGCTGAACGATACCGGCCAAACCGTGTTTTTTAGCTACCCTTGATAATTCCTTCAGTTTGGCAAAATCAATTTGAACTGGCTCAATATCGCCAGAAGCTAAAACCTTGCCGCCGTGGGTTGTGCCCATTTGGCAAGCCACTTTAATAATCCCTTCTAAATCCCCTAATGGCCGTAGTTCGTTTTTCAAACCATCAAGAAAGACAATAAGCTCTTCAATTGTAGTATCCCCTCCGCCAATTTTGTCTACCTCCCCGCCAATAGAAATACTGATATTCTTTGGTTGGATTCTTCTAATTTGCGAAATAAATTTAGCTGTTTGTTTAACATTATCATTTTGTTGTTCAGTAATCGTCTGCTTATTTAAATCAACTAATTTGGAGCAATCAATATCAATATTGTAAAATCCAGCGCCAATGGCCTCTTTAATCAGAGTTTCTAAGGCTAAAGTTTCGGGGGGTTCGTTGCTTTTTAAAGAGAAATGATCGCCCTGCAAAAATATTGGGCCCTGCCATTTCTCCTCAATGGCAGCCAATAAAACAGCATCGGCAAACTCTCGAGGTGTTTGATTAGTATATTCCATTTCCGACCGGGCTATTTCAATTAAAAAAGTGCCAGCCTTGGCTTTCTTAGCAGCTCGAAAGATAGCACAAGCAGTATCAAAGGTTAAAGTTCTTAAATTAAAAGCCGGTACCGTAAAATCGCCGACTATGTCTCCCTTAGCTATACCGCTGTAAAGCTTTCGTATGGAGTCTAAAAAAATTCCTTTATCCGCAGCTCTTTTAATTAAAGATTTTGTTTCCATTTTATTTATCTTTTTTTAAATTCTTGGCAAACCTCACGCCTCTGCCGCTAAATTCTATAAGATCGTCTAAATAATCTTGGTAAGTCCTAAGATTTTGGTCTATCTGCTCTTTAAAATCATTTAAACTTTTTAATTCTGGCTCCAAGTCTATGCCCCTTCTCCTTAAAAATCTTAAAACCCTTATGGCATGAGCCCAAGCATCTCTTTCCTCTCTGGCATAATTCTTTACCCATTCACTTACTTTTTCACCTTTTATTATGAAAACTCCCTCGCTCATTGTTTTCAGTTTAAACTCATTCGGGCCTAAGTCCTTGTTAAGATTTTTGTAATCCTCTAGGTTTACCTCTACCCCTTCTTTCAATAATGATTCTATCTGTGGCTTTCTCACTAGCTCTTCAAATTCCTCTGGGGTCCATCCCCCTTGAGCCACCTCTCTTTGAAACGCTGACAAGAGAGAAAGTCCTAGGGCTATTTTTTTGTAAAAATTCTCAAAGTCATACCGGCCGGATGAATCATAATAAATATTTTGCCATGAATGGGATATCTCATGTAGTAAGCTTAAAGGCCCTCCTTTTTTGGTTAAATCTCCATAAGTGACCACGCCACTTCTTGAACATGCGAACTCCCCATTTGAATTTTTGTTGCCTTGATAAGAATGCAGGTCAGCTCGTTGCGGATGATAAATAATTTTTGCTTGTTCTTTATCAAGCTCTGCTTTATATTTTCTCATTTCTCCCGGGGCGAAGAGGGAATATTCAGGTAATAAAGCGTTAAGGTCTAATTTAAGACCATCCTGGTTTGTGAAAACTAATTTCGCCAAAGCCATATTGGAATCGCCCTTTAAATCATTGAAAACTAGCTCTTCTATGATAGCGTTATCTTTTTGAAAACAAAATTTCCTGTACTGCTCGGTAAGACCTTCTTGCTCCTTCTTTTGCTCTGTAACCTCTCCTATGAATTCTTCGTTGCGGTTGGATAACGTTTTTTTTGCCTCTTGATATTCCTCATCTATTAACAGCTTTTTTATTTTTTTTATTTCTTTAACAAGCGTTCTCTCGCTTTCAAATAGAGGTGCTTTTTTTAGTGGTTGGCTAGCTTTATATTCTTTATCTGGCTTCTTTAGGGAATGGGGAATTAAAAATTCATAGTACTCTCCTGCCGACTTGCTATTGTCAATTGACTTAGATAGCCTGTTTTCAGCTTCCCTAATATCGGGGTCTTCAGAGCCTTTTAGAAAATTGGAGATTTCATCTATTATTCTCTGTTTTATGGAGTCAAAAAATTTCGTAAGAGAAATTTTTTCGTTTTTTTTCTCCGGGTTGTTCTCAAAAGAAAATACTTCTTTCATGGGGTTAAATTAAAATTCTTTTCAAAATATCGCTTACAGTTTCGGGCTTGGCCCTGCCCTTCATTTTGGCCATAACTTGACCTATTAGGAACTGCAAGGAAGCTTGCTTGCCAGCCTGGTAGTCGGTCATGGCTTTAGGATTGGCCGCTATTACTTCTTGAGCTGCTTTTTCAATCTCATCTGTATCAGAAACCATTTGCCAGCCATTATCTTCAATAATTTGTGATGGGTCCCCACCTTTTTCAAACATTTCCAAAATCACCATCTTAGCGATTTTACTGGAAATCTCGCCAGTATAAATTAAAGATAAAAACTCAGCAAAATTTTCAGGGGTAACCAAAAACTTCTCTTCAGCAAACTCCACCCCTTTTTCTTTTAGTAAGGCCTGCAGGTCGGTGGCAATATAATTGGAGGCTAACTTAATCAGTTTTTGATGTTCTTCCTCCTTAATGCTGGCTCCGTACTTTTCCGACATCCATTGCCTTAATTCTGAAACCACCTTTTCAAAATAGTCGCTTAAGCCACGCTGATTAATATAAAGCTCATTTTCTCTTTCGCTTAAGTGATACTCTTTAGCAAACCTGTTCCTCTTTTGATGAGGCAACTCCACTATCTCCGTTTGAATTTCTTGCAAAAAGTCATCTTGGATATCCAAGGGTGGTAAATCCGGCTCTGGGAAATACCGATAATCATGGGCCTGCTCTTTACTGCGTTGGCTAAAAGTAATTTCCTTGGTATCATGCCAGCCTCTTGTTTCTTGAATAATCTTCTCTCCCTTCTCCAACACCGCAGTCTGCCGAGCAATTTCAAATTCAATTGATTTCTCTACCGATTTAATAGAATTGAGATTTTTGACTTCAACCTTAGTGCCAAATTCTTTCTGCTCTTCGGGCCGTAAAGAAACATTAACCTCAACCCTCATCTCCCCTTTTTCCATATTGGCATCAGAAACACCCAGATACCGTAGGATAAGCTGCAATTCTTTCACAAACTCCCGGGTTTCTTGGGCTGATGCAATGTCTGGCTCTGTGACTAACTCCATCAAAGGAACTCCTGACCGATTAAAATCAACTAAAGAATAAGCGGCTTTCTCCGGGTGGTGCAAACTGCCCGTATCTTCTTCTAAGTGTATTCTCTCAATCCTTATTCTTTTCCCTAACCCCGGCAAATCCAGGTAACCATTTTGACAAAGCGGAGCTTGATATTGGCTGATCTGATAACCCTTGGGCAAGTCCGGGTAAAAATAATTTTTTCTCTCAAAAAAACTATGCTTAGCAATTGAACAATTTAAAGCTAATCCAGTTTTAACAACCCTTTCAACCGCTTCCTTATTAATCACTGGTAAAACACCTGGGTGGGCCAAGCAAATAGGGCAAACGTTTTTATTCGGCTCTTTCTCATCCGAATCATTCAGACAACTGCAAAACATCTTGGACTTAGTGTTCAACTCAATATGAATCTCCAAACCAACGGTAACCTTATACATACTTAATATATTTTTACTCTATCTCTTTTTTCTATTCTTGAAAGACTTAATGATATCAATGCCGCTACTTGAACCGATTATATCTGCTCCAGCTTCAACCATCATTAGAACATCCTTAAGGGTCTTAATCTTGCCGGAAGCTTTAATTTTTAAACCGCTGGCCCCCTGTCTCA
The DNA here is from genome assembly GCA_028712605.1 of Minisyncoccota bacterium. Lineage (GTDB taxonomy): Bacteria > Patescibacteriota > Minisyncoccia > Minisyncoccales > CG1-02-41-26 > JAPLWD01. The sequence goes on from JAQTPV010000009.1 coordinate 7,416, forward strand.
TCAACCTTAAATGCCGAGCCTTCTCCTTCATTTCAATATGCTCTAATGGGTCTTTCTCGGTGGCTGTTTTAACACAAAAAGCCCCTGCTTTTTTCACTAACTCCGAAGCTTTTACGATCTCATCATCAGTCAGATAACCAGAACCGATAATAACCTTAGTGGGCAGAATTTTGCAAATCTCTGTTAGGTCTTCTAGGATATCCTCGTATCTTTCATATTTAAGGTCAATTACATTAATGACTACATCCAATTCATCAGCTCCATCCTTCTTAGCCTTTAAGCAAATTTCCATTCTCTTAAAATGCGGGCTTAATCCCATAGGGGGGTCTACTAAAACTTCCACATTAATGTCTTCGCCTCGCAGTTCATGAGAAGCCAATTTAATCCACTCCGGATTCAAACAAACGCCCCTAAAACCATATCTGATAGCTTCAGCACAGGTTTTCTTGATATCCTTTTCAGTGGCCTTAGGACTAATATTTGTGTGATCAATCATTTTGGCTAATGATTTAGCTGTGAGTGTCATATTTTTAAAAATTTGTTAATAGTTTTAATAATTTTTTGATGGATAACTTCCGGAGTTAATAATTTACCACCCTCAATACACTCCACTACCTTAAAATCTTTGGGGAACTCTTCAGCTGCTTGCAAATAAGAACTTAAAGAATTAATAAGATGCGTTTTATCTGTTTCATGGATATCGCGCTTAGCCCCATCTAAATAGGATTTTCTTCTGGCTAATTTTTCCTCATCTGTAATCTTATCGGCTAGTTTCAAAGAATAATAAGGATCGCTTTTTAAAATTATAGTAATGTTTGGCTTAGGGATGCCGAAAATATTATATTCTAAATTGTAAAGCCACTTCACATATTTTCTCCATTCAACCTTGTTCTTTATTTTTCCGCCTTGATGCCCAATGTTGCTTGCTAGATACCTGTCAGCAATAACTATCTTACCTTCACTTAGCCACTTTCTAATTTGAAAACTAGCATCATATCTATCGCAGGCATAAAAAATAGAGGCCCTGTACGGCCCAACCTCATCGGCTGTTCCGTATTTTCCAGTTAAGTACTCGTCAACCAAGCCTGAAGATTTCTGCCCGTGTTGAGGAAAATCAATTTTAACCACTTGATGGCCGTTATTTCTCAAATATTTAGTCAAAAGGTTAGTCTGCGTAGATTTACCTGACCCATCAATCCCCTCAAACACAATAAATTTTCCTTGTTTGATTTTGGCCATAAAAAATTATTCAAAAACGACTTCCGACAAAAAACGTTTAATCAAAACCTTATCCGCTGGGAATAAATTAAGCTTTAAAGATTCTTCTGGTGAATACCAGTCCCAATCTAAACGTCCTTCGTCTTCGAGATCCGTTAAGTTTCCCGAAATATAGTCCGCCCTCATACCAATAGTGACGTAACTTTTTTCCTTGTCTGCTCTATAGAAATCATATACGGAAATTAATGTTACATTATCGCAATTAACGCCGCTTTCCTCTTTGACTTCTCTTTTAGCACATTCTTTTAGGGTTTCTCCGCTTTGCCAGTGCCCGCCTGGAACTCCAAAAACTGCCTCTCCTTTTTTTGTATCCTTGCCAATCAAAATTTTTCCATCCCTTACAACCACCGTAGCCACACCAATGCCTGGTGGTAATTTCTGAACACTTTCACTCATAAATTATAAACTTAACACGAACAATCACCGTTTAAAACCTTGTCAGTTGAGTTTTGGTCAGACCCATACTGGTGTTTATCATCAATAATATCCTTGTCCTGCCATTCTCGGATCCAATCCTCAACTAAATAAACTTTGAAACCGCTTTCTTTCTGGGAACCAATAAACCGCTTAAGTCCGGCGTTAATGACTAATTTTTTACAAACAAAACAAGGTAAAGATTCAATGGGCTCACCTTCCCGTCCTTGGGTCCACAAATATAAGTCCCCGCCCAGCAAAGAAACGCCGGCTCGAGCTGAATTAATAATACAGTTCATTTCAGCATGAACGCTTCGGCAAAGCTCGTATCTTTGTCCGTGGGGAATTTTTAATTTGTCCCTTAGGCAATAGCCCCTCTCTTCACAGTCCCTAGTTTTTCTAGGTGCGCCATTGTAGCCAGTAGCTACAATAACATCATCCTTAACAATAATAGCACCTAACTTTGTCCTAAAACAAGTTGACCTTTGAGCAATCTCCTTAGCGATATTCAAATAATATTGTTCTTTGGTTGGTCTCATATTCTCTAAATATACCAAATTTCTCAACGTAAGTCTAACCAAAAAGCCCTCTTTCGAGGGCTGTAAATTCTTTGTAACAATTTACTCTTCAACATTTATCCCCATATTCTTCGCAGTTCCAGCCACTATCTTAATAGCCTGTTCAAGGTCTTTGGTATTCAAATCTGGCAACTTCTTCTCCGCAATTTCACGAAGCTGGGCCTTAGTAATCGTACCAACCTTCTTTTTATTGGGCTCGCTGGAACCCTTGGGGATACCGAGGGCCTTTTTGATTAATTCTGAAGTTAATGGAGTTTTAATCCTAAATTCAAAAGTCCGATCTTGATAAATCTTTACTTCCGCCGGCACCGTGCAGTCACCCATAGCCCTGGTTGCCTCATTAAATCTTTGACAAAAATCACTGATATTTAAACCGTGTGGGGCCAATGAGGGGCCAATCGGCGGAGCTGGGGTTGCCTTGCCAGCGGCAATATTAATTTTGACTATTGCTTTTAGCTCTTTAGCCATATCAATAAAACCATTAAGCAATTAACCAATTAACTCTTAATCAGTTAACTATGTTAATGGTTAGTTTTTTATATTTTTTTGATTTGAAGCGAGTCAACCTCCACAGGAGTATCACGCCCGAAAATATTGACCAATACTTTTATTTTGCCTCTTTCTTCATCAATCTCCGACACCTTTCCTTCAAAATCCTTGAATGGGCCGTCGGTCAATTTAACCAAGGAGCCCAAGGAAACATCAACCTTATATTGGGGTGATTCCATGCCTACTCTCTTCTTTAAGGTGTCTATCTCTTCCATAGAAACAGGGATGGGCGTGGTACCCGCTCCAATAAAACCAGTCACCCGCGGAGTGTTTCTGGCTACATACCAAGAGTCGTCGGTTACAATCATTTCTACAAATACGTAGCCAGGATAAATCCTTTCCTCCACAATTTTTCTTTTACCATTCTTAATTTTGATTTTCTTTTCTTTGGGCACTAAAACACTGAAGATTTTGTCTTCCATGCCCAAACTTTCAATTCTCTGCTTTAAATTACGGGCTACCGCTTCCTCCTCACCCGGGTAAGTATGTAGCACATACCAATTACGACCTTGTTCTATCCTTTGTTTTGGCATATGTTGCTAAGTAATTAACGAATAAGAATTCTGAAGAAAATGGCGTCTAATAAACCAAGGAGTAGGGCCACACCCAAAGAAATACCAATAACTAAAATGGTATAATTAATCGTTTGCTCTCTACTTGGCCAGTCTACTTTTTTGCCTTCAGTGGCCACTTCTTTAAAAAAATTAGAAATTCTTCCCATAGTTTTTCCTCGTTTTTCTAAAAAAAGCCCTCACGGGCTCACACCCTTTATACTACTCAATTCCCAAAATATGTCAAATTAGATATCTAGATTCTTGACCTGTTTGGCATGTACCTGGATGAACTTCTTCCTCGGTGCTACCTCTTGGCCCATCAATACGTCGCGGCACGTCCCTCGACAAGCTCGGAACTAGCACCGCTCTTTAAAACCCCTCGGTTTTAATATTTCCGCCACGGGAGAGAATCCTTCTCTCCCGACCCCTCTCTTGTTTTGATGGGCCACACATTAGATATCCAAATTCTTCACTTGTTTGGCATGCACTTGAATGAACTTCTTTCTCGGTGCTACCTCCTGGCCCATCAAAACATCAAAGATGTGGTCGGCGTCTTTGGCGTCATCCACCGATACCTGCAGTAACACACGGTTTTCTGGATTCATAGTCGTTTCCCAAAGCTGGTCAGGGTTCATTTCGCCCAAGCCCTTATAGCGCTGGATAGAAACCCCGCTAATCTTATCCACCACCACTACCTCCTCCTCATCTTCAGCTAGCGCTCCCTCTGCTGGCAATTCCACAGCCTCGGCTTTTTTAACTTTTTTAGCCTTTTCATCTTTGACGGCCGCTTTTTCTTCTTTAATCTTCCTGAATTCGGCTACAATTTCTTCTTTGTCAGCATCAGTATAAGCATACTGCACCTGTTTGCCAGCCTGAATTTTATAAAGCGGCGGTTGGGCAATATATAGATATCCCTTTTCCACTATCTCTTTGAAATGCCGATAAAATAAAGTTAAAAGCAAAGTCCTAATATGAGCGCCATCAACATCAGCATCAGTCATCAGAACAATTTTATGATACCTTAACTTAGACACATCAAAATCTTGAGCAATGGCTGTGCCCAAAGCAATAATTAAATTTTTAACCTCTTGAGAGGCTAGCATTTTATCTAATCTAGCTTTTTCCACATTCAAAATTTTACCTCTTAAGGGCAGGATGGCCTGAAACCTCCTATCACGAGCCATTTTAGCTGAACCGCCAGCCGAATCGCCTTCCACAATGTAAATCTCTGAATCTTCAGCAGCCTTATTAGAGCAATCAGCTAATTTGCCAGGTAAGGTCATACCATCCAAAATACCTTTTCGCAAAACCGTAGCCCGAGCCGCCTTGGCCGCTCGGCGAGCCCTGGCCGCCAATAAGCAATTTTCCAAAATAGCTCGCGTATCTGAAGGATTTTTCTCTAAAAAATCAGACAAAGCCTCGCCTACCACACTTTCCACTGCAGTTTTAGCCTCCACATTGCCTAACTTGGCCTTAGTCTGACCTTCAAATTGCGGGTCTTTAATTTTAACGGAAATAGCGGCCACCAAGCCCTCCCTAACATCGTTGCCCATTAAGTTTTCGTCCTTCTCTTTTAAATAGCCGTTCTTTCTGGCGTAATCGTTTAAACAACGGGTTAAGGCGCTTCGAAAACCAGTTAAATGCGTGCCGCCCTCTGGATTATAGATATTATTGGCAAAGCTTTCTTCCATGTACTCTGTTTCTTTGGCGTACTGGAAGGCAGCTTCCACTAAAACCCCTTCTCTTTCGGCTTTGGCATAAAAAGTATTTTCATGGTGGACATCGTTATCTCCCACCAAATGCTTCACATAGGCCTTTAAGCCCCCTTCAAAATAAAAAGCATAAGCAAACGCGGGTTTAACCCTTTCGTCTTGAACGGTAATTTTCACCCCCGGGGTTAAATAAGCCTGCTGCCTTAAATGGCTCAAAATACGTTTAATATTAAAGTTAATCTCTTTAAAAATTTCTTTATCTGGCTCAAAAGTTATAATGGTTCCGGTTTGTGAGCACTCCCCTACTTTCTTTACCTTACCTAAAACATTGCCTTGGGAGTATTCTTGAGCGTACTTAAGGCCGCCCCTACATACTTCAGCCTTCATGTGTTTAGTTAAGGCGCACACTACCGAAACGCCGACACCATGAAGGCCGCCAGATACTTTATAGGCTGCTCCGCCAAACTTTCCGCCAGCATGCAAAACCGTCATCACGGTTTCTAAGGTTGAAACACCAGTCTGTGGATGAGTTTCCACTGGGATGCCTCGGCCATCATCAAGCACGCTAACCTTATTACCTTCCAAGATTACTATCTCAATATTATGACAATACCCGGCCATAGCCTCATCCAAAGAATTATCTACTATTTCCCAAACTAAATGATGCAAGCCATCCGGTCCAGTTGAGCCAATATACATACCGGGCCTTTTTCGGACAGCCTCCAGGCCCTTCATCACATAAATATCCTTAGCGCTATAATCACCGTCCTGTTTGGCGATCTTTTCTTCTTTTATTTTATTTCCTTTTTTAGCAACCATACTTTTTAAAAAATGAAAAATCTTTAACTAAATATCTTTAGTTTTATTTTCTTACTTCCCAACCTTCCTGTTTTTCAATAACCTCAATTAACTTATTTTGCTTAGGGTTAACGTCTTCGGAAGATAAACTACGATCCTTGGCTTGATAACTAACCCTCAAAACAATATTGTTTTTGCCTTGTTCTTGAGCTACCCGTTCATCAACGGACAACAGGGCGATATTAATTTTCTCGTTTTTGCCCGATAGGACCGCGGTTTCCCTTTCTACTAATCTTAACACTTCTCCAACTCCAATAATTTTTGGCACCCATAAAGATAGATCTCTTTCTACTGCTGGATATTGAGCAATGGGCTCATAAGTACGAGCGAAAGAAACGGAATTCTTTAACTCTCCTAAGTTGATTTCAAACCCGATAACATTTGCCTTAATGCCCATCTTTTCCAGAATCACAGGATGCACAAAGCCCAAAACGCCAACCATTTCTTTTTCTTTGCCTAGTTTAATGAAGGTGCTTTTGCCCAAATGCCAGATTGAGTGCCCCTCACTGTCGGGCAAGGCCTGCCAAGTTACTAAATCTACACTAACCTTTCTGAATAGTTCTTCTATGACTCCCTTGGCCCTAGAGAAGACATCATTATTATTGTCTCTGATGAATAATCCGCTTAAAACTTTCCTTTCTAAAATGGCTCCCGTTGAGCTCCATTGATAAACCTTGCCAACTTCAGATATTTTAAGGCTATCAAAAAATCTTAAATTTTGCTTAGCTGTCTTTAGTAAATTGGGTATTAATGACGGCCTCAAGTATTGAGTAAATTGGCTGGTTGGATTTTCCAACTCTAATAATTCCTTGACGGGAAAACCAAAAATCTCTTTTTCCTCTGCCCCCAAAAAAGAATAATTATAGGTTTCACAAAAGCCAAGCTCTTGAAAAGTATTCTTCGCCTCTCTTTCCAAAATAAAATCTTCATTTTTCTGGGGCACCGTTAAATAGCAACAAGGCATTTGAGGCTTTATTGCTTCATACCCAGCTATCCTGCCGATTTCTTCAATCAAATCCTCTACTAAAACAACATCTAGTCTTCTGGTGGGTACCTCAATCCTCATGGATTGAGCTGTGCTGCCACACTTAAATCCAAGCCGATGTAAAATACTTTTGATTTCTTGATTAGTAATGGGCCAGCCTAAAACGTTTCTAACTTTGTCTGGATTAAGAATTATCTTTTTAGGTAGCGCTTTTTTAGGATAGACGTCAGTACTGCCTGCGGTGACCTTCCCTCCCGCTAATTTTTGAACCAAATTAACGGCTCTCCGTTGGGCATCATCAACCAAATTAGGGTCTATCCAATTTTCAAATCTCCCAGAGGCATCGGTTTTTAATTTAAGAATCTGCGAGCCCTTCCTAACCAAAGGCCCATAAAAATTGGCGGCCTCAATAATAATGTTTTTAGTATTATCATCAATGCCTGTGGCTAACCCACCCTTAATGCCCGCCACAGCAATAGGCTCTTTGTCGTCAGCAATAACTAAAATGCTCTCATTTAATTCGTAAGCCTTATCATCTAAAGTAGTAATCGTTTCACCCTTTTTAGCCCTCCTAACCACAATCCTCTTTTTCTGTGCCACCGTTCTAATTTTATCAAAATCAAAAGCGTGTAGGGGTTGTCCCGTCACCAGCATTACATAATTAGTAGCATCCACAATATTATTGATTGGCTTTAGCCCGCAAACCATTAATCTTTCTTGCAGCCATTGCGGCGACCGACCAACCCTAACTCCTAAAATCACCTTAGCATTATATCTTAGGCAATCCTTGGCATTGCCAACTTGCACCTCAACTAAATTTTTTGTTTTAATTTTTTGGTCTTCAGAAACCTTCAATACTTCATCTTTAATTTTCAGTTTAGTTATGGCTGCAACCTCCCGGGCAATCCCAAGGTGGCCAGAACAATCACAAACCCTATTGGGCAACACTTTAATATCAATCAGGTGGTCATTGCCTTTCTTGACAACCTCCTCTATCTCAAAGCTGTGAAACATTAAAAGTTCGGCCATCTCTTGAGCTGATGGTACCTTGCCTACTAAATAATCTTTAATCCAATTGTAAGAAAATTTCATGTTAGAAATCGTTAAATCCGTAGCTAAAATTCAAAAAGTTTTAGGCGCTCATTTAAAACTGATTCAAAAATCTTAAATCGTTCTGATAAAATAACCTGATATCATTAATCTTGTATTTAATCATGGCCAATCTATCCAACCCCATCCCAAAAGCGAACCCCTGCCATTTTGAGCTGTCAACCCCAGCAGCTGTAAGCACCTTAGGATGCACCATACCAGCCCCAGCTAATTCTAACCATTTGCCCTCTCCCCTACTCACATCAATTTCAAAACTGGGCTCCGTGAAAGGAAAATAGCTTGGCCTTAACCTAATCTTTATGTTCTTGTTATCAAAAAACCGCTGAAAAAAAGTTTCCACTATAGCTTTAAAGTTAGCTACGGAAATGTTTTCGTCCACCATTAAACCCTCAACTTGATGAAATTGAATTTCATGCGAAGCATCGGTGGCTTCATAGCGAAAAACCTTGCCTGGAGCAATAATCCTAATCGGTGGTTTATGTTTTTCCATATACCTCACTTGTACTGGACTCGTATGCGTTCTTAATAGAATTTTCTCTTTATTTTTTGTATTGCCTTGCTTCAGCCAAAAAGTATCCCACATATCTCTGGCTGGATGCCATTCGGGAATATTTAAGGCATCAAAATTATACCATTCTGTCTCCACTTCGGGCCCAAAAGCCACCTCAAAGCCCATGGATTTAAAAATATTTTCAGCCTCCCTTAATACCAAAGTTAAAGGGTGCAGCCTTCCCGATTCAACCGCCTGACCAGGCATGGTGACATCTATTTTTTCAGCCCCTATTTTTTGCCGTTCCTCAATTGTAAACTGGGCTCTCTTTTTGTCGTATGCCTCTTGCAGCGTAATTTTTACTGCATTGGCCTTTTGCCCTGCTGCCCTCCTCTCCTCGGCAGGCAAGTCTTTCAAGCCATCAAAAAAGTCAGCAATGACTCCTTTTTTACCCAAATATCGCCTCCCAGCCTCCTCTAAAAACAAAAAATCCTGGGCCCCACTAATAGCCAAAAGGCCCTCTTCTTTTATTTTCTCTAAGTCCGTTCCCATAATAAAAAAACGGTTTATGACCTTATTTTACCCTATTTTGTAAGCGAAAACAAGGCCTATTTTTCCACAATTTCTAATGCAAAAGGGCCCGCTAAAATTTCTTAGCAAGCCCCTATCCTGTAGCAATTTCCTCTGCTCTTGCTGCAATTTGATGAACATATTGATATATTCCCCACCAGGTAGATAATACCTTAAAATCATTATGCTCTCTACCCTTCGGGTCAAACAAACAGGCTATCGTTAACTCCTCATCCTGCATCCTCCACAGATGTTCTTCCTTATTATCAACGAATAAGAGGAAGTCTTCAACTTGAAGATGCTTACTTTCTCCCATGGGAATAACAATAACAAAGCCCAGGCCATTAACACGGAACCACCATTTAGTAACCCCTATCCAACGTTCATATCTGGCGGTTACTGCATAAATTTCAAATCCTTCATCATGCAGTTTTCCGAGAATGGCTTTCGCGCCTGTTAGAAAAAAGAAAAAGAGCCACATTATGACCCCATCAATGTCAAATCCAATCCTCCTCATGACGGCCACCTCCTTGCGGCTTGTTAAGATAGGCTAATCACAAACTATCCTTAGCTTATCCAAAAACCGATTAAAAGGCAACTATTTTCTCAAATCAAAAACACCCAGTTTATGGGCATTTTTCGTCAGCGGGCCCGACCGGATTTGAACCGGCGATTTTCTCCGTGACAGGGAGACGAGAACTCCAGGCTTCTCTACGGGCCCATTAAAACTTTTGGGTGGGCATAAAAATTTAACCAATATGCCGATGGGAGGAATCGGACCTCCTTCTGACGCTTATGAAACGCCTGCTTCACCATTAAGCTACATCGGCTTTTTGGAAAGATTCAAACACTTTTTCTAATTTTCTCAACTAATCCTAATATTTTATGCGTTAGATTTGTTCCCTTTTGAACCGTAACCGTTAATGTTCCATAATAATTATCAAAATTTTTGTAGACCTTTTTATTTTTTGCTTTTATCAAAGATGATTTTGTGAATTGATTTAAGGGAATGCTTAAAAAATTTGACCAGTACTCCTCCACTTGACGAATTCTATCTTTATGGATTATGTTTATTGCTACTTGCAAAGTAAAATATTCACTTTGAACACCCCATACATCCTTAAACCACTCAACAATAAATTTAATTAAATTAGGATCAGAATTCACAATACGGGCCCTGCCATATTTAGAACCTTCGCCCCAATAAAGGCCCGCTCCTGCCAATAAAAAATCATGTTTCGAAAAGTGGTCTACCAATTTTTTACCTTCTCTTCTTAAATTGTCCACTTCAATCAACCTTCTCTCATGTTGAATTCTCGCCCCTTTCATTCTCCCCTCATAAGAAGACTTATTCACCATTCTTTCCTGCAACCTAGCCATCTGTTCCTTCGTTAAGGTGATATCTTTACACCAAATACTTGCACTAGATTTTGAAACTTTCAATTGATTCGCAATCTGGTTAATGCTTTCTCCTTGTTGACGTAGTTCTCGAGCTTTGATTTTTTCTTGAAATTTTGCCATAAACCAAAGTCCTACTACTTATATTGTATTATACCGATGGTTCGAAAATGCTGCAACTTGCAGGAAACTTATTTGTTGCGGGGCCCCGAATTGCACGGGGGTCTTCGGGTTATGAGCCCGACAACCTACTACTGGTCCACCCCGCTGTAAAAAAAATAACTCTATACAAAAAACAGTTTAACTAAGTTTGACAATAAAATCAACCCTAATCTTAAAGCATCTCTAAGTCTTTCAATGATTGCTCCAAGTCCATAATAATTTCTTGGGCCATCTCCTTGGTGAAGCGGTAATTGGGGTCTTTAATAATATCATAATAAACTTCCTGATCCTTCATCAACTTATCAGTATTGGAAACATCTTCAGGCGATATTTTACTGATTCGTTCCCCTAGGGTTTCCCCGGGATAGCCGGCATTTTCTAATATTTTTTCCAAAAAGGAAAAGCCCTCAATGACCGATACCTTCCACTGGGCCTCGTACTCTTTTTCTAAGCCCTTCTTAATCTTATTCCAAGCCTGAATATTTTTTTGGTTGGTAATGCCTAATAATTTCCTGCCCGCAGTTAAAAAATCCTTAATGTCACCATACCTTGACCATTCCAGGTATTCAGTATGCAAAAGCAGATAAATAATTATTACAATAAAGCCAACCCCTGAAAAAACAAACAAAATCTTCAAAGGCAATAAGTGCTGGAGCATTTCCGATGAAGTTAAAACCCCTATGAATTGTCTAAAGTCTTCCCACAAAGGCCCTAAGTCCGTAGAAGTAGAAAAAGTGGGAACGATAACAAACATTTGTAAAAAATCAAAATGCAAAATGCAAAAATCAAAATGATAATGCGCAATGCAAAGTGATTCAGTGAATTACGGCTTAACTAAGTTCTCAATGAATTTGCCAAGAGAAAAAATACCGGCTTCATCAAATGGTTTAGCAATAATCTGCAAACCAACTGGCAAGCCCTCGCTTTGACCACAAGGTAAAGATATCGCTGGCAATCCGGCCAGATTAACAGAGATAGTATAGATGTCGGATAGGTACATCTTCAGTGGATCTTCTATTTTCTCACCAAATTTGAAAGCTGTAAATGGGGAAACCGGAGTTAGGATAAAATCCACGATAGAAAAAGCGTTGGTAAAGTCCTGCTTAATCATCGTTCTAACCTTCTGGGCTCTTGTATAATAAGCATCGTAATAGCCTGATGATAAAACAAAAGTGCCCAGCATAATCCTTCTTTTAACCTCTGGCCCAAAACCCTGCCCCCGTGACTTCAGGTAGATGTTTAGCAAATCTTTTATTCCTTTCCCTCTTGTGCTCAACCCATACCTGATGCCATCAAACCTAGCTAAATTGGCGCTGGCTTCAGAGGTAGCCACGATATAGTAACAAGGCAAAGCATATTTAGTATGTGGTAAAGAAATTTCCACTATTTCCGCTCCTTCTCTCTCTATCTTCTTAATGATTGTTTCAACTGCTTCACGAGTCCCCCGCTCAATCCCTTCGGCAAAATATTCCTTGGGTATGCCAATTTTCAAACCCTTTAAGGATTCTACTGAACGGTGGGTAACTTGTTTATCCACGCTAGTTGAGTCTTTCGCGTCTTTACCAGCGATAGCTTCAAAAACAATTTCTGCATCCTCCACTTTTTTGGTTAAAGGCCCGATCTGATCTAAAGAGGAAGCAAAGGCCACCAAACCATACCGCGAAACCGTCCCATAGGTGGGCTTTAGCCCCACCACGCCGCAGAAACTGGCTGGTTGTCTTATAGATCCACCTGTGTCAGAGCCCAAAGCAAAAGCGCACTCGTTAGAAGCCACGGCCGCTGTTGAGCCGCCCGAAGAGCCGCCCGGTACCCGCGTTGTGTCTACCGGATTTTTAGTGGCCCTGAAAGCTGAACGTTCAGTGGAAGAACCCATAGCAAACTCATCCAAATTTGTTTTACCTAAAATAACAGCTCCTTGCTCTTTTAATTTTTTAATACAAGTAGCGTCAAAAGGAGCTACATAATTTTCTAAGATTTTAGAGCCGCAAGTGCAATTTAATCCTTTCACCATCATATTATCTTTAATAGCCACTGGTATACCAGCCAACGCCCCAAGATTTTCTTTTCTCGCAATCAGATTATCTATGGCCCCAGCTTGCTTTAGGGCTGAATCGCCTCCCACCTGCAAAAAGGCTCCTATTTTTTTATCGTTAGCTTGAATCCGCTGCAAGTAAAATTGGCAGAGCTCCAAGGCCGAGAATTTTTTGGTCACTAATCCTGCGTGCAATTCTTTAATTGTTAAGCTATTAAAATCCATTACGAAAGCACCTCTTTAACCTTAATATAATTACCTTCCTTTTGAGGCGCTTGGTTAAGCATCGCCTCAACGGTTTCAGGAGTTTGCTGTTCCACTACATCGCCCCTCATCATATTATGCAATGGCAATGAATGACTTGTAGGTTCAATATTGTTTATGTCTACCTCGCCGAGCATGTCAATATAGCCTAAAATTTCAGCCAGGTCTTTTTGCATTTTTTCTATCTCTTTCTCCGATAGCTCTAATCTGGCCAATCCAGCAATATGTTCAACTTGTTCACGAGAAATCATAAAATTAATGAGGGGAAGAGCTTGAGTCCGGACCCAAAAGAATAGCCTTATATTGGTCTATTTGCTCCAAGGCCACTCCCCCGCCTCGAGCTACAGCTGTTAATGGGTCTTCCACCACATTAACCTTCATTTTAGTTTCATTGGTTAAAAGCGTATCAAACCCCCTCAATAAAGCCCCGCCGCCAGAAAGATAAATCCCATTAGTCATAATATCAGCTAATAATTCTGGTGGCGTAGCCTCAATAGTGGATTTAATGGCCTCAATAATTTGATTTAAAGATTTTTCTAAGGCCCGCCTTATATCTTCAGAATTAACCGATATTTGCTCTGGTAAGCCGCTAATCAAGTTACGGCCCCTTAGGGCTGCTTCTTTTGACTCCTTGCTGGTTACGGCTTGGCCAATAGCAATCTTCACCTCTTCGGCCGAACGCTCGCCAATCAAAAGTTTATATTTCTGCTGAATATATTGAATGATATCTTCAGAAAACTTATCGCCAGCAATCGTCAAGCTGGTAGAGGTTACTATTCCGCCCAAAGAGATTACGGCAATCTCTGTAGTACCCCCACCCATATCAATTAAAAAGCTTCCTTTGGCTTCTTGAATAGGCAATCTAGCTCCAATGGCTGCTGCCACCGGCTCTTCAATTAAGAAAACTTCGCGAGCCCCAGCATTCTTAGCTGCATCCTCCACTGCCTTTTTTTCTACTTCGGTGGCCCGACAAGGAACACCAATAATAATTCTAGGCCAAGCTAAGGAAATAAACCTTTTCCTATGAGCCTTGTCAATAAAGTATTTTAACATTTGTTCGGTTACTTCAAAATCCGATACCACTCCTCTCACTAATGGCCGAACAGCCCTAATGTGGGCTGGCGTTCTGCCCACCATGGCCTTAGCCTCCTCCCCCACAGCTAAAATCTGACCAGTTTTTTGATTAACAGCCACAATAGATGGCTCATTAATAACGATGCCCTTCCCTCTCACATAAACCAGCGAGTTAGCTGTTCCTAAATCAATAGCGATATCTTCGTTAAAATAGGATAGAAATTTATTCAACATAATTACTTAATAAACAACCCGATAACGTCTTTAATGGTTACTCCCGCCATTAACAACACTAAAGCCAAAAAGAAAAAACCGGTAATGCTCTGCTCAATTTTTGGGGAGACTGCTTTTCTTCTTATAGCTTCAATGCCCAAAAAAAGCAAGCGCCCTCCGTCTAAGGCTGGAATGGGTAAAAGGTTAAAGATGGCCATCCAGATAGTAATCATCACTACATAAGTTAAATAAACATTAATCCCAGACCCCATAGCTTGGGCCATAATAGAACCAACACCCACCGGCCCAGTTAACTTTAAACCTATAACTTGTTCGCCCCTGATTAAACTGGCCACAGCCTTGGCTGTAGTAACGGCAATAAATTTTGTCTGCTGAATAGTTAAAACTACACCCCTATAAGGCGCTTCGTACCAGGGGAATTTGACTACTACTGCCCTAACCAGTCCAATACCAATCGCCCCTTCATTTTCGCTATGCTGAACCCGAGGCACTACCGCAAAGTCGGCAATTTGGCCGTTTCTCTGTACCACCAGCACAATCGGCTGACCTTTGTGCGCCTCTGTAAAAATAGTTACTTGCTCAGCTTTATCAATTTTTTGTTCCTGACCGGCTGCATCGCGAACTGCCACAATGGCATCATAAGGCATTAATCCTACTGCTTCAGCTGGTGATTTCGGAGCCACTATACTAATCAACACCCGAGCGCCTGGCACACTGTCTTGATCATCAACTTGAGCAGGCAACCCCCAAATACTAACAATAAAAGAAAAAATAATAGCAGCAATAACCCAAAAAGAAACTACGCCTCCCATCAACACCAAGGCCCTTTTCCAAATTTTTTGTTTAGCAAAACTTTGCGGGTTATCGGTGTCGTTGTCCTCACCTAAAATTTTAACAAAAGCCCCAAAAGGCAACCAATTAATAGAATAAATAGTGTCCCCTATTTTTTTACCCCAAATCCTCGGTGGATAACCAATACCAAATTCCTCCACTGGAATTTTAAACCACTTAGCTAAAATAAAATGGCCAAACTCATGCAGCGCCATCAGGATAATTAATGTTAAAACGATAATAACAACGGTTAAAATCATAATTTAGAATTTAGCCTAAAATCTCTTTTTCTTTATTGGCCGATAGCTCTTCAACCTTTTCCCGCCAATCCTTAATCATATCGTCCAACTTATCGCGACCCTTAAATTTATCATCTTCCCTAACAGTGCCGTCACGGAAACCATCCTGCAATTGACTCCAGGCTTTATCGCGTAACTTCCTGAAGTTCTGCAGGGCCTCTTCTTTTCTCTGGTGCAAAACTTTAATCAAATTCTTTCTGGTTTCCTCGGTTAAGGCTGGAGCAGTTAAATAAATCTTATTTTCATCAACCCTAATACCAAACCCCCAATCGCCCTGTTCCAAAGCCCGAACCACTCCCTCAATGTAGCTCTTATCCCAAAGCTGAACCATCACTTCCTTAAAGGAGGCTGACGAAATAGCGCCCAGTTGCTTTAAGGGACAAACGGTACCGAAACACTCTATTTTTAAATCCTCAATCAGGCTTGGCGAAAGCCGGCTGGCTCGGATTTTCATTAGCTCCTCCTTCAGATCAGCTAAGGCTTTTTCTAGCTCTGGTTTTAAATTATCAAGTATTTCTTGATACATATTTTTTTAAAATTAATTACTTAAAACGTTAATAAATAGGTTTTCTAAAATTAACCTCGGGCTTACATTGGTACTTATCAAAATAGCCCGCATCCTCTCTGCTTCTTTTATCATTTGGCTTATCTTACTTAAGGAATGCTCTTTCTTAAAACTAAAGCCAGAAACTATCCCTCCATCGGTTAAACCCAGTTTTGCTATCAACAAATTTCTAAGATATAAAATAAAATGATCTAAAAAACTAATGGCTAAAGAAGAATTATTCTCGCTTGCTAAAAGCTTTTTGATAAAAAGAAAGTTATCAGTCAAGCTGCCGTCTAAGCAATCACGGATCTCTTTAATAGTCTGATGAAAAACAGAATAATTCTTTTTTTCTAAAAGATTTAAAAGCATCCCTACTCGGCCACCAGCTAACGGCCAAACTTCTCGGAGTGTTTCTGGAGAAACATCTTTGGCTAAATGCTTAATAATCTGCTCTTGAGGTACTGGATAAAATTTTAAAATTGAGCATCTAGAACGAATGGTTGCCAAGAGCCTTTCGGGCTGGGAAGTAATTAGAATAAAAATAACATCTCCCCTCGGCTCTTCCAGCGTTTTTAAAAAACAATTGGCCGCTTGCTGATTTAAGGCTTCAGCTTGATCCACAATAACCACTTTTCGTTCGGCTAAATGGGGCCTCAAGCCAACCTTATTTTGCAGTTCCCTGATTTGCTCAATTTGAATTTCTTTATTTTTGGGCTCAATCAAAAAAACGTCGGGAAATGTATTTTGCTCAATGGTTAAGCAACTATAGCACTCGTGGCAAGGATCCCTCTGGGCTTTCTGCTTAGCCTCGCAACTCAACAGCTTGGCAAATTCCAAGGCTACCAACTTTTTACCCAAACCCTCAACTCCAGCAAAAATTAAAGCTTGGGGCACCTTATCGTTTTCCACTACCCTTTTTAAAAAATCCCATTGGTTTTGATGACCAATAAATACCATTATTTTTTTGCCATTATGCTTTTTTTGTACAAATCTAAATTTTCTAAAACCACGCCCGTACCCTTCACCACGCAATATAAAGGCTCTTCAGCCACAAAACAAGGCACACCGGTTGATTTAGCTATTAACTGGTTCAGGCTCCTTAGCAAGGCCCCCCCGCCCGATAAAATCATGCCTTTATTCATAATGTCAGCTGAAAGCTCGGGCGGAGTTTCTTTAAGCACCATTTTCACACCATCAATAATTTCCAAACAAACATCATTAATCGCTTTGGCTATTTCGTTGGAAGAAAGCTTGATATTTCTGGGTAATCCCGAAATCAAATCACGGCCCCTGATCTCAAAAAATTCTTCTTTCTTTTGAGGAAAGGCCTTACCAATTTTAATTTTAATCTCTTCAGCCGATTGACTACCCACAGCCAGGTTATATTCTTTTTTGATGAACTCGGCAATCTTTTCATCCATTTTGTCACCAGCTATTCTAATAGAGGTTCCGGTTACAATGCCACCCAAAGCAATCACGGCAATCTCGGAAGTGCCTCCGCCAACATTAATAATCATGTTGCCCTCGGAAGCATTAATAGGTATGCCAGCCCCAATAGCTGCTAAAATAGGTTCCTTAGCCACATAGGCCGCCCTAGCTCCAGCCGCAATGGCCGCCTCTACCACTGCCCTCCGTTCCGTAGAGGTTGACCCAACTGGCACGGAAATTAAAACCTCGGGCTTCACAAAGCCAAAAAACCCCTTAGTTTTAGCTATAAAATAGCGTAGCATAGCCTGGGTTACCTTGTAATCAGCAATTACCCCATCCTTCATGGGCCGATAAACAGTAATTGATTCTGGCGTTCGGCCAATCATTAATTTAGCTTCATTTCCTACGGCCATTATTTTATTCTCTGGCTTGGATACGGCCACAACCGATGGTTCTTGCAACACAATCCCCCTCTTGGGTACAAATACCAAGCTATTGCAGGTGCCCAAATCAATGGCAATTTTATTAACAAAAAAACCCATAAATTAACTGGAGATTCTTTTAATATTAGCCCCCAGCCCTGCCAGCCTTTCTTCTATTCTCTCGTATCCCCTATCAATCTGCTCCACATTTTTAATCGTGGTTTTACCTTCAGCCATTAAGCCAGCTAAAATTAAACTGGCCCCAGCCCTGATATCCCATGATTCAATAGTTACCCCTCTTAACAATGTTGGCCCAAAAACAAAAGCTCGGTGCGGGTCAACAATTTCAATGTCAGCGCTCATTTTTCTTAATTCTTGAGTGTATTGCAAGCGGTTTTCGTACAAAGGATCGTGAATTAAACTCTTGCCTCCAGCTTGCGTTAAAACCGGAACCACCAAGGGCAACAAATCCGTAGGGAACCCGGGATAAGGCAAGGCCTGCACTTTAGCCGGTCTAATATTCCTTGATTCAAAAACCTCTACGGAATTGGTATCCTTTCTAAAATCAATGCCCATCTGTTTTAATTTTTCCAAAAAATGATCCAAATGCTCCAGAACAACATCGTTAACCACTAACCGGCCCTCACTTAAGGCACCCATCACGATAAAGGTACCGGCCTCCAAATAATCAGGTACTACTCTATGCTCCACCCCCTTTAGTTTTTTAACACCTTTCACCCTTAAGGTATGGGTACCCACCCCTTCAATATTAGCACCCATATTATTCAACATTAAGCATAAATCCTGAACGTGCGGCTCTTGAGCGGCAATCTTTAGAATTGTTTCCCCCGTAGCCAAACA
>JAQTPV010000043.1 GCA_028712605.1 Minisyncoccota bacterium
CAGAAGCTCGGTAACCTTTTTTTGGCTACCGTCGCCTTCAGTGTAGATACGAAAAACACCCGGTTCGGTTTTGGACTGGCGGAACCAAACATAAGAATTATTATCTAAATGCGCCTTTAGGCCACCGGTTTCATCGCCTGTTTTCTGAACAGACCAGCCCTTTTCTTTAAAATACTCCTCAATCTTGCCCCTAATCACTACGGCTTTTTCTGGCGAGGAGGCAACCTTCGTTCTATCTGAAAAATAGGCTGGATAGTTATTTAAAATGTCGCTTAAGCCCTTCTCTTCGTCAGCTATCAGCTTTAAAGCTAAGGCCAAAGTGATAATACCGTCCCGGCATTTAATAGGAAAAACAATAACGCCAGCGCAAGACCCCTCACCGCCAATAATGCTATGCTTAGCCTCCATAGCCTCAACCACATTAATTTCACCAACTTCTACTTCGTGCGTTATGGCCCCATATTTTTTAATCACGTCTCTTACCAAATAAGAAGTAACATCGTTGGTAGGAACTACCTGGCCTTCAGTGCCCCTTAAAATAGCGTCACAAGCTAAGGCTAAAACATAGTTACCTGAAACATTGGGCGTTCCCATTTTTTTAGCAAAAGTTGAATCCGGCGAAAGCACAATTTCCATTCTGTCAGCATCGCAGTCAAAACCAGCCGCAAAAGCAAAATCGTTAGAGACCATCCTGTCGGCTAAATAAGTTAAAGATTCCGCCTTGGGCTCTATCAAACGATTAAATTGGCCGGGTTGATTATTGATAATTTCAGCCTGAACGCCTAATGCGCTGAAAAGCTGGCTTAAAACCACCAAGGCTGAACCTCCATTAGGATCTATTAAAAGCTTGGGGCCCATTTGTTTAATCTTCCCTTGGGACCCTGTCCCGATTTTAGCAACCACATATTTAACATACTCATCAATGGCTTCTTGGTGCTTATCAATAACTTCCAGCCCCACCTCGTTTTTAATTGCCTGGAGTTCGCTTGAGCTGTACACTTGAGCAACGAGCCTGTCGCTCTGTTCTGGATATAAAATGCCGCCATCTTCTTTCAAGAATTTCCAGCCATTATATTCTGGCTCGTTATGGCTGGCTGTGATATAAACACCACCGCGAGCCTTTAGTGTAACCACGGCATATTCAGCCACCTGAATAGGCACTACCCCCAGGTCCAACACTTTTTTGAGGCCAGCATCGGAAAAAGCTCTAAGCATAGCCTGCCTAAGGCTTGGGGTGGAGTGTCTGGTATCCCCGCCTATTGCTAAAATATCTGACTGATTACAAAACAGCCTAGCAAAGCAAAAAGCGTACCGATACGCCAAATCTTCAGTAATACCCTGGCCATAAATTCCTCTAACGCCCGAAAAAGATTCCACTAAATCCGGGCTTTTGGTGGGCTGTTCAGACATGTTTTTAGTATAGGGGAAACTAATTGACTTTTCAACCTGAATCAGTAATATATAGATATATGCAAAAAGAGAAGTACTATTACGAATTAACCTATCTAGCCAACCCCGACCTTAACGAAACAGGGCTTGCAGAATTAACGGAAAAAGTAGCAGGGTTATGCTCTAAGGAGCAGCCCATTTTACAATCTGATTTAGCTAAAAAGATTAGGCTGGCTTACCCTATTAAGAAAAATAAGGAAGCCTTTTTGATTTCTTTGGGATTGCAAGCAGGGCCCCAAACCGTTATCGCTATTAAAAAAGAAATGGAAGAAAAAAAGGAGGTTTTAAGGTTTTTAATCGTCAAAAAGAGAATTGTGCCAGAAGAGCCAAAGCCCGCCCCGATTGTAGAGCTCAAGAAAAGCGAGGAAAGTGAAAAAGAAATAACCGAACCCATTGCAGAAATGCCAAAAACACAAGCAGGCGAAAAAAAGATTAAAGAAGCTAAAAAGCCCAAGGAAACAGCCAAGAAGAAAGCTTCTATGGAAGATATTGAAAAAGATTTGGAAAAAATATTAGGCGAATAGTTTAGCCCTTACCCGCCAAAGGCCCCAATAAGCTTAAGGGCGGGCAAAAAACCATGAACCTAAATAAGGCATTCGTTCTGGGAAACTTAACTCGTGACCCAGAAAAAAGAGCTTTACCCTCAGGCCAATCAGTAGTTACTTTTGGGATAGCCACTAATCGGTTTTATAAAGACCAGGCAGGCCAAAGGCAACAAGATACTGAATTTCATAATGTAGTTATCTTTGGCCGAATGGCTGACACCGCAGCCCAATATCTAAAACAAGGTTCTTTGGTATTGATTGAGGGAAGGCTAAAAACCAGAAATTGGCAGGATCAAAGCGGGGTTAAGCATTACCGAACCGAGGTGGTGGCTGAAAGCATGCAATTAGGGCCAAGAAGTTCTGGAGGAAACAGCAATTTTGCCCCCAGAAACCCTTATCCGGGACCACAACAAAATAAACCTGCTGCCATCAAAGACGAGGAAATACCGGTGATTGAAGAAGAAGCAGTATTGGACAATTTAAGTGACGGCGGACAAGAAGAAATTGATGTTAAAAATATTCCCTTTTAAAGTAACAGATAAAGTTTATGCATTGTTTTTATTGTCAAAAAAATATTAAAGAAATAGATTTCAAAGAGGCTGGCATTTTAAGGCGGTTTACTTCAGCTATGGGCAAGATTAGGGGCAGAGAAAAAACCAATTTCTGCGCTTATCACCAACGCCAATTTTCAGCCGCCATCAAAAGAGCTAGATATTTAGGACTATTGCCTTACGTTAAGGAATAAGATTGGTTAAGTAAAAGAAAAAGCCTTAGCTTGAACTAAGGCTTTTTCTTTTACAAAACCCTATAATCTCAAAGATTAACCTCCCTCTTTGGCTTTTTCTAGAACCACCTTGCGAATTTCCTCTTCAGCCTTAGGGTTGGCTTTGAAAAACTCTTTAATGCCCTCCAAGCCCTGGCCCATTTTCTGTTGACCAAAATAATAAGTTAAACCGGTTTTCTTTACCACGCTGTATTTTAAAGCTAAATTAAGCAAGTCAGCCGCCTTGGAAATGCCTTCATTCCAATAAATATCAAACTCCGCGGTCCGAAAAGGAGCAGCCACCTTATTTTTTACGATTTGCGCTTTAACCCTTGAGCCAATAGCGTTTTCACCTTTTTTGATTTGAGCAATTCTTTTGAGGTTAATCCGGACTGAAGAATAAAACTTAAGGGCCATGCCGCCCGGGGTTGTTTCAGGATTACCGAACATAATGCCTATTTTCATCCGGGTTTGGTTAAGGAAAATAATAATAGTGTTGGTGCGGGCCAAAATGCTAGTTAGCTTACGCAAGGCCTGGCTCATTAAGCGGGCTTGCAAGGCAATGTGGTGATCGCCAATTTCGCCCTCAATTTCGGTTTTGGGGGTTAAGGCAGCCACCGAGTCAACCACAATAACATCAACCGCTTTAGAATTAACCAAGGTTTCTACAATCTGCAGAGCCTGCTCGCCAGAATCGGGCTGAGAAATCAACAGGCCTTTCATATTAACCCCAATCTTGCCAGCATATTCTGGATCCATAGCGTGTTCAGCATCAACAAAGGCGCAGATGCCGCCCCTCCTTTGAGCTTCAGCTACAATGTGCAGGGCTAAGGTTGTCTTGCCACTGGATTCTCCGCCAAAAATCTCAATAACTCTGCCTCGGGGCACCCCGCCAATACCCAAGGCCAAATCCAAAGATAAGGCCCCGGTGGGCACGGCGTCAACATCCACATGGGCCACAGCGTCTAATTTCATAATAGCACCCTCACCAAAGCGTTGATTAATCTCTTCTAGGGCCTCCTGCAGTCCATCCATTTTATGCTCTTTGGTGTCCTTTTTTTGTTTAGCCATAATTGTTAAAACCAAAATACAATTTGCAATTTGCATTTTGGTTTTTTTTATTCAAATTCAATTTTATTCGGGTCTTGGAATTCATCATCCTCTGCCCTAATCGGCCGAGCTATACTGCCTCCGCCAATCAAAACCTCCCTGGGCTTAGCCCCATCAGCTTGACCCACCACATTGTTTTCCTCCAGAATATCCAGCAAACGGGCGGCCCTGGCATAACCGATCTTCAACCTTCTTTGCAACAAAGAAGCGGAGGCTTTTTGATATTCAATCACTACTTTTTTAGCCTCTTCGTATAATGAGTCGTCCCCAGCGGCATCAGTAAACTCCAAACTACTTACCCCTGGGATTTCATCGCCACTGCCGTTACCCTCCAAAATTTCCTCCCCGCCAAAATCAGAATCAAAGTTATTTTCTTTTTCAATGAAGCTCACTACTTTTTTAATTTCAGCGGCGGTTATGTAGCCTCCTTGGATTCTCTTGGGACGGGAAAATTCAGAAGAGATATAAAGCATATCGCCTCGGCCCAATAATTTTTCAGCGCCAGCTGTATCCAAAATGGTTCTGGAGTCTACCTGGCTGGCCACCTGAAAAGCAACACGGGAAGTAATGTTGGCCTTAATCAAACCAGTAATCACCTCAACCGATGGACGCTGGGTAGCCACAATTAAATGGATGCCCACAGCCCGAGCTAACTGACTTAATCTAACGATGGCTGCCTCCACCTCTCGGCCCTTGGCCATCATCAAATCGGCTAACTCATCAATAATTAAAACGATAAAAGGCATTATATCTTTATCCTCTTTCTTGGTTTTACCCTCAACCACGGCCTTGTTATAGGCCATAATATCCCGAACGCCCGCCCCCTGCAAAACTTCAAATCTTCTTTCCATTTCACCAATTAGCCAGTTTAAAGCATTGGTGGCTTTTTGAGAATTAACAATCACTGGAGCTAATAGATGAGGTAAATTGCTATAAATAGGAAACTCTACTCTTTTGGGATCAATCAGAATGAGCCGCAATAACTTTGGCGAGTTGCGGCAAATCAAACTTACGATAATAGAATTTAAACAAATAGATTTACCAGAGCCCGTAGCGCCAGCCACTAATAAATGCGGCATCGCGCCCAAATCAACAAAAATAGATTTGCCCATTACATCCTTGCCCACAGCCAAGCTCAAGGGATAGGGCGCTTTTTGATAATCAGGGGAGCTGAACAAGGTACCCAGCTTAACTGGCACCCTAACCTTATTGGGCATTTCAATACCCACCAAGGATCTGCCTGGAATAGGGGCTTCAATTCTAATGGGGTGAGCAGCTAAAGCTAGAGCTAAATCATTATTTAAAGCTGTAATCTTAGCTAACTTAACACCTTCGGCCGGCTTTAGGGTATATTGGGTAACAGTTGGACCGATATTAACCTCGCTCATTTCCACTTCAAGGCCGAAGGTTTGCAGGGTTTTTTTAATAACTTGAGAGCTGTAATTAATATCGCCGCTGGAGGGCTTCTCTTCGGTTGTGTCAAAAAGCTCAAGTGGTGGACGTTTATAATTCCCGCCAAAATTCTTAGCTAATTCCAAAGCGGCCTGAAAGTTTCTGGATTGCTCTTGTTTGCCCTGAACCTCTTTGGCTTTAGCTGGCAAAGCAATAGGCTTAACCTCAAACTTCGGCTTTTCTTTTTGATCTTTTTCTTTGCCTTCTTCTGGTTTAGCCTCTGCTTTTTTCCCTTCAAGCTGTTCTTTTTTAGCAAAAAGTTTGTTCTTAGGTAAAAACTCCCAAACAATTAAACCTCCCACCACCACAAAG
>JAQTPV010000044.1 GCA_028712605.1 Minisyncoccota bacterium
GTCAAGCATATAATTACCGCTGCCCGTATTTTGCCAGCCGGCACTATCGCCAAAAAAGTAATTATCGCTCCCGGTATTTTCATAGCCGGCACTATCGCCAAAACCGCCATTGTCACTACCTAAATTCATCCACCCTGCAACCGGCCCCACAAAAATATTCCCATTGCCCGTACTGCTGGCCCCTGCCTCTTCCCCAATAAAAGTATTCTCATAGCCAGTATTGAGTTGTCCGGCTAAATAGCCCATATAAGTATTCTCATAGCCAGTTGTATTACTTTCTCCAGCGCTTATGCCGATAAACGTATTGTGAAAACCGGTACTGATCGCCCCTGCCCCATAACCCAAAACAGTTGTTTCTGGACCCACCTCTAAAGCCTTGGTGCTGTTCATATATATCCTGCCGCCAGTCGTATTAATGGCTGGAGCATAGGCCCCCAAAGAACCATCAGCCACACTATCTATATAAGTGGTAGTGATATTATCATTAACCGTAGTTGCCAACTGCATACTATCCTCACTGCCATAAGCTGTCGTCCGGTATATATTACGCGCTGTCACTTGGCTTGAGCCAATTGGGATATTAGAAAGGTTAATTTTTTGATTACTCACGTAAATCTCTGCTGAAACCGTACCTCCCTGCGTTTCGCCGCTTGCGGTCACAAAAGTAATCCGATAATGATAATTACCGCTTAGTCCCGTAGCTGTACCCGTGGCAAGCGTTGGAGCGCCAGGCGCTATCTCTGGATCAAAACGTAAGTCACCATGTGAAACGCTTAATTTTGCTGGTGGGGTCGTTGTCCCAATCCCAATACTATAGGAAGTGGATGTGGGATAGAGATTGCTACCAGAAAGAGTCCAGTAATTAGTACCGCTTCCGCCAGCAGCAGTAGCCCATGACAAGCTGCCTGCGCCATCGGTTGATAATACTTGGCCATTAGAGCCATCGGCTGCAGGCCAGCTATAAGCAACGCCATTAAAAGTAGTGGACCCGGTAACCAAGAGATCGCCAGCTATGGAAAAAAGACTGCCCGGAGTAGTTGTGCCGATGCCAACGTAACCATTCTGCATAATAGTTAAAAGGTTGCCCGAAGTGGAAGTAGCAATCACTAACTTATCCGAGTCCGAGTCGTCAACATAAATTTTGAAATTTTCACTGGGACTAACCCCGGTTCTAAAACTTAACACTGAATCGCCAGCCGTAGAACTCGCTGACGTAATTGTTAAAGTAGAGGTGGCCAATCGCCAAAGTTCCAACGAGGAAACTGGGGTAGTAGTGCCAACACCCACCTGATAAGTAGAAGGCGAATACAAATTGGTGCCAGATACATTCCAGTAAATCTCCACTGTACAATTAGTATCGGAAGGAGAGCATTCCGGATTTAAAGTTTCCCCTGCTTGGTATGCAGATCCGTCCCAAGCTGCCTCCACAAAGGCAATATTCCAGCTCAAAAACACCATCAAAACAATACCTAAAATGGCCTTACCCCGTTTTTGGTAACTGCGACATTTTTCCATAAGAAAAAACAAAACTATATTAGATTATTATACACCGTTGAGAGAAAAAACAAACCTGTAAACTGTGCAAAACCTGTTAACAATTCTATCCTGCTCAAAGAAGAATATCGAGGTTCATTCGCCTCTTCTAATGATGTCCAGAAGTTGGCTGTGCAACTGGGGCGATCCTGTCAGGCATGTAAAATTATCTTGAATCCTCTGGAAAGGATTTGAATAATCAATTTTGTTCCCGAAAAAATCCGTGTATACGCCACCAGCCTCCTCAATAATGATTTGCGGGGCCACATTATCCCAAATTTTGCTTGTGCGATTTAAATGGGCCCCATATTTCCCCCGAGCCACCATAGCAGTATCAAAAGTACCACCGCTATTTCTCAAACTCCTGATATTCAAAACTATTCCAGCCAATAATTTGCATTCCTCTCTTGTTATTTGAGGGTCTTCAGGATAACCATCAATCCCATAAGCCACTAAAACATTCTTCAAACTTTTCTCCCGGCTAACGCTAATTCTTTCGCCATCACAATAAGACCCCTTGCCTCTTCCGGCAATATAGATTTCAGAAAAGCTAGGCAGAGCGAAGCCGCCGGCAATGGGGATATCATTTTCCAGCAAGCCTATCATTATTCCATAAAGAGGTGATCCCGCCGCAAAATTGCTCGTGCCATCTATTGGGTCAATGACCCAAGTCAGGTTGGATTTATTGTTAATCGCCCCTGCCTCCTCATCAATAATATTGTGATCTGGAAATTTCCTCTTAATTTTTTCAACTATTGTCTTCCCTATTTTTAAATCAGTTTCCGTAACAACTTGATTGCTATCCCCATCTTTCAGAACGCCACCCACCTTACCCAAGCTGCTTCTGGCAATCTCGGAAGTTTCTTTTAGCGACTCAATAATAAAATTTTGATAGTCCATAGATTTACTTTTCAATTAAATGCTGTTCTTAAAATCAACTATTGCCCCATTTTACCAAAAATTACTATCAACACAAAACTATCTAAAAGAGGGTCTTTTGGTTGGTTTGACTAAAAGCAAGAAGCATGGTATAAAATAGTTAGTCATAAAAATTTTATAATCTTTCAAAAACTGAAGGGAAAGGAGAGTGCCAAATGTTTGATTTCAAAAAAAGCTGGCACCGCAAGATTTTTTTTCTTTTGGCCGCTATATTATATATCACAACCAGTGCCATTGATTACCGTTATACAATTGATGGCATCAAACACGGGCTCTCCCCTGAAGGAAACCCCGTAGCCCAGCTCTATATTGAGTTATTCGGTCTAGAAAAAGGGTTGCTAATATACAAAATTGTCTTAGTAACCTTGGTGATCGCAGGGGCTAAAATCATTGATATTGTGTATGCCCGGAAAGCTAATCACCCGGGCCTTGTGGCTATACCATATTGGATTCTCTGCATTGGAGCCAGCCTGACGTTGCTGGCGGTTGGGCTATGGATAAAATTATTTTTAAGCTCGTAGTGACGAAAACACCACGGGCTTTTCTATTACTTTCGCGCCCACTTTCCGCTCATTGTCGTTGAGCGACCAGAATAAAGAATGAGACCATGATCGCAAAAAGTTATTCACAAGAAAAAATATTGACAGCCCCTTTGGCCCCAATGTAAAATAGGAATAGTTGGAAAGAAAAGCCACCCTTACTTTCTTTTTGACTGGGGTTGACAGACCTCAAGAAGCGTAGAGCTTAAGGAATCAAGTAGCACTCATTTTTGAGTGTGTCAATCAGGGTAAAACATACCCCGAGAACTTGGAACCAGAAATCCCACACAAAAGCTTCAGAAAGGAGCTAAAAAAATGCTGGACCCAAAATGGTCAAAGCGAAATGGATAGGAACAAAACGAATCCCAAAAAGTTCTTGTCCATTTTTTATTATAAATAAAAAGACAACCACTTAATAAGGCGGGTTGTCCAGTTACATATTTGTAACAGCCTTTCTGATTTTTCAAGCTTCCAATTGATTTTGATTCTCCCAAAGGAGTTCACCTTTGGAATTATATATTTTCTGTATCCATGGGTAACCCCAACTAAAAGGATTGCCCTCATGGTCAAAAAATTGTATGCCACCCATTTGTTGTTTAATCCCTCCATCCTTAACCTGAACCAGTATGACATCCTCCTTCTTTTCAATGTCTAGATCATCAGGAAGCTCATCGGTTTCAGCTGTCGGAGTTAACTCAACAGTATAGTTGCCCCCATAGTCCCAATAGCCGTCAGGATTTTTATGTCGCATTATAAATCCTCCTTTATTTTAGTACTGCCATATCCCAACCTGTAATCCCTGACTTGAAAAAACAACAAAAATAACTATACAGAGCCCTCGGCATAAAAGCCGGATTTCGATAGATCAAAAGGCTCAACCTCTACCTCTGTTCCAAAGACGAGATCCCTCCAAGTAATAGCCCCTCTAAAGAAAAAGGTAATTCTTTGGGCTAAACGGTCTCTAAGTACCTTTGCATCTTTTAGCTCCATAACTTTCAAGTCCTCTGACTCAGCACCTACGGTTTGGGCTAAGCTCCTTATTATCTCGTTCGCCTTTCCCAGATCAATAGAAAGTTGTTTCACTATGATACTGACTGGGATTTGATCCGTTTTGACACTCTTATCCAAAACGAACGAGAATCTGATGCTCTCCTCGTCAACTCCCAATTCGGGCATTCCCATAATCGCGGACGTAAGAGCCTCCTCCATTTTAGTAATATATGGATCTTCAAAGTCCATGCCCACAAGACCATGCACGACAATTAATGTCATAATACTCCCTCCTTCTTTCTTTAATGCCTGTTTTTATCTCACCTTCCTAGCCGGACTGACCTTAGGACAGATTTATCTCCTCCTTCAAGCCTTAACTCGTCGTCCCTTATGGGCTGCCAGTTGCGCTTTTTACATATTGACAGCCAATGACCAAGCGGACTAACAGCCTGATAGCCAAACCTATCTTCCTGATGGTCTAAAATTAAATTGTTTGCCCAAGTTTCGCAGGCAAAGCGATGGCGTTGCGCCCTGCTTGTTTCAAATGTTTCACATTTACGCAAACTACTCAAAGTCCGACAGTCAATGATGCGGACTGGGTAAATTATACAAGCGCCATCAGAACCCAAAAAAGGGCAGGGTTTCCCTTTCCAGTCATTGACAAATAAGAAAGGGTTTTGTGTAAGGGATAGTTGGTTTTTAGAGTAATATTGCTCCCACTCTTCAGCAAATTGCCCTAGTTGTTTTTTTAAATCATGACGAGCCCCTTTCTCCATTCTACTAATAAACAAGATAATCTCGTCCATTTCAGGTTTGGTGCAGCTTATCATCTGATAACAACAAACTGCACAACCCTTTCCACAAGTAAGGGCTACACCTGAATCTTTGATTTCGTTAGCCAGGTATTTATCCAAGGCGGCATAAACCGCCATTATATAAGACATGCCCGCATTCTGATTCTTTGACACAAGATCCTCAAATTGCCTTTTGCCTACATTCCCTAACTCTAACAACTCAAGTCACCTCCCTTCAAGGTTATTTCTGTTTTTTGCGACTCTATCCATGTTTCATTGCAAATGTTCACAACTTTAAGCTATACCGAATCCAATAAAAATCAAGCAAATCGCTCCTTCTGCTTCAAACAATTAGACTACCATCCAAAAACAAAAAGCTGCAATGGTCCAGCCATTACAGCCTGATAAATTTTATACTAAGCCTTTATAAAAAATTAAAACTTAAAATTTTCTGCAAAGCCGCCAACAACAGGAAGCGGTTTTTCTTGGCCGTTAATCGCGTTGACTATGCCAACGATAAACAAAACCAACAAAAAGATGCCCAGCAACGGAGCGATAACCCAGCCAAGAAAAGGAATGACCCCAACAAACATTTCAATAACCCAGCCAATAAATAAAACTAATCCCTGCTTAACATGATACTTGACAAAGGGATCATTTTTCGCGTCTGTCAGTAAGGGTATAAAAAATATG
>JAQTPV010000010.1:0-5425 GCA_028712605.1 Minisyncoccota bacterium
AGGTTGAAAGTCCCCAAAGTTCAAACAAGGATGTTGGAGTAGTTGTTCCAATAGCTACCTGATAAGAGGTGGAGGAAGTATAAAGATTAGTTCCTGAAAGACCCCAATAGTTAGTGCCACTACCACCGCTACTACTTAGCAAAGAACCGTTCCAATACAAATCGCCACTTAAATTATAAAGGCGGTTTGTTGTTTCTGCTGGGGCTGAAGTAGCGTCTAAATAAACACGGCCAGCGATCACATTTAATTTTTCAAAAACGCTAGTTGTGCCCACGCTAAAATTACCAAGTGCACTTAAAGAGCCAGTGGCCGTAACAAGTACGCTATTTAAATCAGGGTCGCTTATTAGATTACCGGCCGTAAATTTTTTGCCCACCGTCACTGGAGCCAAAAAGCCAGAGGTGGCCCTAACATCAAATTTATCCAAAGAATCCTGCCCTAAAGAAGTATTATGAGCCACACTTAAATCTTTAACGCTGGCTGATCCTTCAACCCCCAAGTTGCTAAACATCCCGAGGCCGTCTGACCTAAATCCTTGAGAAGCCACATAGACAGGAGCAGAATATGTAGGCGTACTTGATGGATAGGAATAAACTTTTTGCGATAACTCCTGAATAAGGCTATTGTGCATCCCCCATTGCTGCTTAAGGGCTCCCATTTGCGACTCTAAATTTTTTAAAGCTTGGCTACTATTATCATCTCTGTTATCACTTTCTTTAATCACTTCTTTAATAATAATCGGAGTAGATTGGTTTAATTTTGACTGATTACCCTTTTCTTGCTGCGGCGCTTCCTTAGCTTGACCTTCAAGTATATTTTGGTTTTCCTGTTGCAGAGAAACTATATTTGATTGATTGCTAACATCAAGCCAGGGCTTAAGTATAAAATAGACACCTTGCTGCACTCTCCCCTTAGATGCAGCGAACAGTGAACCCACATTATCCTTTAGGTTAGCAGAGACAGCAAGGCTGTTAGTGGCCCCAGATAAACCATCCGCAACACTACTTAATTTCTCACTAAAATTACCAAAACGGCCGAAGAGAGCACTTAAATTTTCAGCAGAATTATTTTCTAGCCAACTTACCACACCCTTACTCTTATTAAAAATTCTCCCCATGAAATCTGGCGTCTTATCAATTGATAGTAAAAGGGCCACCAGATTATCACTTGAATTGCTTTTAGCAATATAAATTGCCTCTTGAGACCTGCTGAATGCACTACTCAAAAAAATTAAGGATTTATTAACCCCCTTCTCAAAATCACCTCGATATCTTTTGAAAGAATCGGAAAACTGCTCAAGGTAGGCTGGGGTTTCTAAATTATTATACGTATAAGCGAAGACCACTTTCACTGACAAGAGGGCCGATATTAACAGACAAGCTAGAATAAGGATATTCTGCCTTTTCTTTGTTGTTTTCCACAACCCAAAATAGGCACCAAAAAATGCTGCCTGTAAACCC
Organism: Minisyncoccota bacterium; assembly: GCA_028712605.1. GTDB lineage: Bacteria > Patescibacteriota > Minisyncoccia > Minisyncoccales > CG1-02-41-26 > JAPLWD01. The sequence goes on from JAQTPV010000010.1 coordinate 1,461, forward strand.
TTCCCCACCATAAGTAGTCCTCTATGTAATTTCTTTTTCATTTTGCCTTAATACAAAATTATCTTTCTAACAACTGGCAAAATCTCACAGACTTCACAACTAAATTAAATCAAACGAAAATATTTTATTCATTTTAGCAAAAAAATCAGAGGGACTCTACAGTGATTTTTTCTACAGTCCTATTAATTACTGGCCAATTGCGATAACCCAACCTGTACGGCTAATACAATAAAAACAGCTATCCCTAACAGATCGTTTGTTAATATTTAAGAATTGTTTATTATAGCATTTTTCCCAACCGATAATATGTGGATAACTGCAAACAAAACACCCCTTTCATTATTAAAAATGAAGGGGGTGTTTTTGAGATTCAATGAGCACCAGGCATTGATACCTAAAGCCAATAATTAATTATTATTGATTTCCAAAAAAATACAACTTGGGGAGGTATAAACACCAGCACCCTTAATTCCATCAGGCCTTAACCCTATTACATTACCACAGAAAGGATAGTTAAACCTGCCTGGCCGATTTTCAGTGAATTCCCATGATTTCGTTTGAGAAGTTCCCGAAACTGATTGAGAGTGCCAATCATATTGATAATAAGCCCTAAATTCTGAAAGACCATCTTGATCGTAACCGCTAACGGCTACCCCAATCTTAGTTATACAATTGCGGCCATACTGGTCACAATTCCTACTAATTTGATTAACAGATAAAGTACCAGAGGTGGGGTTGTCATTGCTCTGACAAGAAGAATCAGCCTGACACCTGGTTTCTACTTCCTGCCCGCAAGCAGTCGGATAACAACTCCGAGTTCGTTTTTGCATCATTTGCCCCTTACCACAAGAGCCCTGCCCGCAACCAGCATTCTGCCAATCTTTGCTCCATTTTGAGCAAAAACAACCAGCGCTAGTAACATTAACCTGGCAATTCGCCTCCCTGGTCTGACTCCCAGCCGTCACCAATAGCTTACCAATATAGCTCCCTAAACTGGTAAAAGTAACCCTGCTTGATTGGCTGTTACCCATAGCATCCCCAGACCAATCATATTTATAAGGGCCGATGCCGCCAGAAGCTTGAGCAATAAACCAAGTTGGCTTGTTAGCTTTAACTGGGTTAGGAGCGGAAAAACACCAAACCGTTAAATTAGGAGAATTACAGCCCATAATAGCTGGATTACAAACTTGCTGTTTTGCCTCACAGTTTTCAACCACCTTCCAATATTCACCGTTATCTTCGCAAGCCCTTCTGCCGTCAGGACAGGTTTTGCGAATATATTTTCTCTCTAGCACCTTATAATCCGCTGAACACCGATATTCCTTAGTAACTTCATCCTGACAGTCCTGATAAAAACCATCTACTTTATTACAAGAATCAAACCAGAATAAGCTGCCATCATGACAAGCCGTGTAACTTTTCGCCTGGCAATTATCAGGCTTACCAACGCACTGCCCATTAACACAAGTTTGAGGATCGCATTGTTGATAATCGTCCCATTCAATATCGGTTGAACAAGAATTGCCCGAACAAACTCCCTTTATCTTTTTAACTTGAACCCAATCACTATTGTTAGGGTCACATCTTAACTCTGAAGTAATTGAATCTAATTGAGAACAATCTTGGACTTGCTCTTCTTTTTGCCCGCAAGAATTATAATAGTAAACTGATCTGCCATCACATTTTTGATAACTGTGCGACAAGCAAAGCGGTACACATTTTTTCTGGGTGACGTCACAATGCATATTACCAATATTACAATCAGCAACCACCGTATAACCGGAAATTAATTGATCGCAGATATTTCCTAAGCAAGTATCGCTTAAAGTTCTTTTCTTAAGTTTATTATCCTGGCAAATATAATCCTCTTCTACATCATTGCCACAATCCTGAACCAAATCGCCTCTTTGGTTGCAAGCATTAAACCAATAAACCTTGCCACCGTCACAGGCCTTGTGATCATGATCATTGGGCTGGCATTGCGGGGTATCCGAAATACATTCGCCCTGCCCGTAACAAGTAAAGCCAAATAAGCAATTAAAAGACACGAGGCTTGTCCACTTATAACAGCCCTGGCCATCATTTTGGCATCTCTGACGATAAATACTTCCACTAGGATTACAGCGATATTGGTTTTCATTAGCCGCTGAACAGCCAGCATCATTGCTACAAGCAGGATTAACTTGAACTGAACAAGTGGCCTGTCGTGAAGTTGCCCCGAGAGAAGAAACAGTTAAAACTGCTGTTTTAGTTCCTTCGTTGCCTTTAGAAAAAATGGTGACGCATTTATTTTGCTGGCTATAAGCACAGTCCCCTGACCAGCTATAAGAATAAGTGCCACTACCGCCTTGAGGTTGGGTGGCTGAAAATGTAACCCACTGACCAGTAATAACATTAGCTGGAGTGGCTATACAAGAAACATTCGTAATGACTGGAATTACTTTATCAATACATTGGCCATCACTTTCCTGGCAAATTTTGTTATTCAAACAATTATCTGTTCTCCACTTACGGCAACCATTAGCATCGGTCTCACAAATTCGATATGTATTATTTTGCCCCGACAAACATTCTCGCTTACCGTTATAATCACATCCTGGATCAGAAACACATCTACTCTTAAATTCAATGGAAACCTTAACTGGATTGGTAGCTGCATAATCATCTCCCCCACTAGTGGTTAGACCAATCACACTACCGTAGTAATCGTAAACACCAGTATAGTTTCTAGTTACCTGCCAAGTTGCCTGGCAAGAATTTTGATCAGTATAAGAGGTGGTTCTGCTGCAAGATTTACAATCATAATCATAACCGCTTATCTGATTATAATTCTGCCCATAAGAGCCCTCGGGTTGTTTTTGTAAACAAACCCTATCAATACCATTAGCATCCATACCCTTTATGGTTATGGTTACATATTCACCGATATAGGCCATGCCAGCTGATGCCATCAGGGTACCCCGAGATTTATCTTCCACCCTCGGAGAAACACATTTATGAGTATTGATATCGCAAATACGGTTATCAGAACAGTCGCTATTTTGCTGACACTCCACCACACTTACCGTGGGGCAAGAAATATTTTTAGATAGCCCGCCAGAAGACACTAAAAGATTCCCAGCTGAACCAGCACCTTCTTGAGAAAAAACCTTGTAGCAAATATCTTTATTGCCACTGACCTGTTTTCTTTGGCAATCAGTATTCCAATAAAAAGCATACTCATTATTGCCACCAGAAGCAGTAACTGTAAAAGCCACTTCCTTGCCTTTCACTACTTCGGTTTTATCAGCCATACATGTAGCCTCTAAATTGGAGTAAACGCAATCTTTTTGATTAACATCGCAGGTTGAACCATTAGTACAATACTTAACATTTTCCCAAGTGGAATTAGTTTGGCATTGGTTATTACCGCAATAGCCTTTTTTGGCTTCTTTTTGGAGCCAGCCGTTAGAACAACGATAATTACTGGTTGTCTGATCAGGACAAGTAAACTTACTGGAAGCATCTTGGTTGCCACAGGAATCATACCAATACAAATAACCATCAGTACCGCAGGCTTGATGATGACGAGGCTGACAATTCTCTGTGATTGTTACCGAGCAATTATCCGACAGTACAGTTTGAGCTCCTGAAGTTACCTGGATTTTAGTGGTATAAGTGCCAGAGGTAGTAAAGATTTTGGAGGTTTGTTGGCTAGTAATCCCGTATAAAAATGTATACCAAAGATAGTTGTAGGTACCGGTGCCACCTAACGGGACAGCCCTAAAGGTAACACTATCCCCTACATGCGCGGTTGAAGGATTAACCTGACAGGAGACAGACAAGTTTGGATAATTAATACATTGATTATTAGAACATCCATTGGAACAGGTCTGTGCAACCCCCCTCTCGTTGCCACAGGTATCATAATAGTGGAGATTGCCATCTGTATGGCATTTTTTAATGGTGTAATCTAAAACACAGTT
>JAQTPV010000010.1:5525-23768 GCA_028712605.1 Minisyncoccota bacterium
CAGCAGCACCTTGGGGCTCACCATACCAATAATAGTCGGTATAGCTTCCAGTACCTCCTGAAGGGTAAGCTGTAAATGTTACCCAATCGCCTACTTTGGCTGTTGAGGGTGAGGCAGAACAGGAAACTGACAAAGAAGGAACCGGAGCAACATTACATTGATTATTAGAACATCCATTGGAACAGGTCTGTGCAACCCCCCTCTCGTTGCCACAGGTATCATAATAGTGGAGATTGCCATCTGTATGGCATTTTTTAATGGTGTAATCTAAAACACAGTTTTCAGAAACAGTAACATAACAATAGCTTGAAAAAGCAGTCTGGGTGCCTGAAGTCACCTGGACCCTGGCTGACTTGGTTCCAACAGAAGTCATTCTGACTGAAGTTTGCTTTGCAGCAGCACCTTGGGGCTCACCATACCAATAATAGTCGGTATAGCTTCCAGTACCTCCTGAAGGGTAAGCTGTAAATGTTACCCAATCGCCTACTTTGGCTGTTGAGGGTGAGGCAGAACAGGAAACACTAAACTCATTATCAGCGAAAACCTGATTTGAAACCAAAAACAAGCCAAATAGCGAAATGGCCAATAACAAACAGACCTTTACTGTTTTTTGTGTATTTTCCACTTTTTTCATAGGTTTTTTAGAAATAAAAAGAGGGCAATTAAATTTATATTAATATTTTATACGCTAACACACTTAGATTAAAAAGTCAAGAGTAAATGGCTCAAAATAAATGATTTTATGAAAGATACCGAATATATAAAATTTAACCTTCTTTTTTAAAAAAAATCAAGGCAGAAAGGGTTATTTGGGAAAATTATTATTCTCCCAACCCGTTCTGCCCACATAATATCCTATTTCACTTCCACATTGAGCACCTTTGGAAATGGAATAGGCACAACGTTTTGTTTTTTATCAAAGTCCTCGCCCGACTTATAAAAAGCCGAATTCGACGAAATACCTATTATCCCGCTACCTGCCGCCTTTGGGTCAAAGATAATATCACATATTTTCTCCACCCCTGGATTACGAACATCAAAAGATAGTCTGCCTATCTCTGGCTCGCGGATCCTTTCTTGCTCCCAATACCAGTCTATCCGTTTTGCCAATAAACAACTAGAAGGGTAGTCAACTACAATGTGGCCATACAAGACCCCTCCCCCATTTTTCAGGGAAAGAGAAACCCTGTACTGCCCCTCAACCTGGGAAATCGTCCATTCTAACTTTGGATCGCAGGCTACCGGTTTCTCTTCCGGCTTGGACTTATCTACAGGTTTCTCCGACTCAGATTCCTCTTTCTGAGGTTCTTTAGGCTCCTCTTTTGGAGAATTTGTTGTCACAACCCCGCCAGCCTCTCCATTTGTTTTCTGATCAATAGTGTTATCGGTTCCGTTATTATTGTTCACGTTAACGATAACGGTGACCCCATTGTTCCCCGCCGTTTTCTGAGGCTCAACAGGTTCTTGCTTCGGTTCTTCTTTTGTCTTTCCAGGCTCCTGTGTCTTTTCTTCTGGCTTCTTTACCCCGCCATACGTCGTGTCTTTGCCGTTATTAACCACGACGCAGGTATCATCTTTATCTTGTGGACCAGCAGGATCTTCCATATAAGAAGAACACCCCATAAGGATAGCGGAAAACAATATCAGCAAAGAAATGAAAAATGTTTTCATCTCTACCTCCCTCTTTCTTAAAATGCCCCAAGTCCGAGCTTGACTTCCATTCGATTATCCCAAGGATAAACTCTTATGCCTATTCTTAGGCTCAGCCAATCATCCTTTATTGGAAGCTCAAGGACTGCTTCCGCTAAGGGATAAATTTCTCGCCCATACTTTTTAGGGAAAGGACTCATGGCCCCTATATTAACAGAGAAATAACCTTTAATTATCCCTCCAACACTTAACCCACCATAGCAGTTATTTACGAACAAAGAAGCACTAAATGGACCATATACCAACCGACCGCCACCCTCTAAAGAACCCCAAACAGAACTTCCATCAGCACACTCCTCAAGCCTGAAAACCCCTCCTCCATTTATAAAGAAGTGCTTTGGCTCAAACTCAAAGGATTCCTCCTCATCTTCCTCAAGGCCAATCAGATATTTAATATCACTGTTAATATCGTCAACCTTGTGAATAAGAGTTGCCTGATCATCACCGATCCGTTGGATAATAGTTGCTTGCTTATCCAGTTTATCGTTGGCTTTAGCAAGATCGGCTACCATCTTAGTAATCCCGCCGGCCATTTGGTCATAAATCTCCTGATCCGGTATTTTCTCCAGAAGCTGACAAACTACGCATAGGACTTTTTTTACTCTATCATCCAAGACCTTTATGTCAGCTCTAATGGCATCATGATCTGCCTTGTTTTCCGACAAAACCCTTTCTATTAAATCTTTTGCTTTTACTTCGAGATTACCAACGACCCCTTCAAAGGCTTTGGCATCTTCCGAGGAATCTGTTTTACTCTTGAAAAGTAGAACCTCTTGTTTTAACTCCGCCAACCTTTTCCAAGTTACATAGGCCAGCGAAACCGACAGCACGTCCTGCCGCTGGTCTATAGTTAACCGGTATCTATCGAAAACCTCTTCTAGGTCAGGTAATGTACGATGAGAAAGTAAATATTCCACTACCTCATCAGTCGCCCTCATAGTTGTCATTGCCTTAGAACCTTTTCCGTAGAATTGATCCCCGAATTCGTTAATAAATTCTCCAGCGTTAGAAAATGTTGAAAATACGAACAAAACCAGAACTAATACAGAAATAATCAACCCCTTTTTCATTATAAGCCTCCTTTGCCTATTTGGCTGTCGGGGATGAAAGTTTAAGAACCTTACATATAAAACTATGAAAATCGTCTCGATTTTTATCAAAGAGCCAAAAGCTGATTGAAAATATCTTTCTTTTTAACAGTTTTTTAAGGTTTTGTCAACTCAAAACAAAAAACCCCTTGTTGCCCAACAAGGGGTCACTAAGCAAAAAGGCTAGACTAATAATTCATGGTTAGCGTGTCCCCTACTTTCAGACCGATTTTATTAGCCGTACCAGCATTCAATTCCAAAACATATGAGGCATTGATGTCAGGATTGATGCTGGGACAAAAATCTTGGACACACGGCTGAACATTTTCAACTATAAAAACTACTTCCTTATTTTGATTTATCCAAATCATATCTAAAGGTATCAAGGTATTTTTCATCCAAAAAGGATAAAGCCCCTCTTGCTCAAAAATAAAAAGCATTCCCCTATCGGGCCCTAATTTATCCCTAAACATCAAGCCCTTATTCCGCTCTGCTTCGGTTTGAGCCAGCTCCACCCTAAAGCAATTACCTCCAAAACAAACTTTTTTGGTCTCTCCAAAAAAGGCTAAAAACAAAATAGAGCCCAGGACCAGAAACAAAGAAAGGAAAACCAGCATCTTCTTCATAGAATAAATTATATCATAAAACAAACCCAGTGCCTTCCCTTGGGAAGGCACTGGGTAAAAGAACAAAATTTTACTCTTTTATTTTTCTTCTTAAGCCTTCTAAAATTTCTTTAGCCACATCTTTGCCACCCAAACCGAAAGCAAGGGCTCCACTTAACACCAGCAAGGCTACAATGCCTGTCATTAAGATGTTGACCACATTTTCTGCCACACCCAACTGAGATAAAATAGCAAAACCGGCTAAAATCCAGATGGCCCATTTAATAATCAGGCCCGTTAGATTAACATAATGGACATCCATCTTGCCGACAATGGCTTTGGCAATTTTTTCAGTAAAATCAGAGACGATTACAGCCACCACAAAAATAGCAATGGCAATCACTAAATTAGGCAACCAGGCAATTATCTGACCCCTAATATCAAAAAAGGCACCGGGAACTAAAATTTCAACAGCTGCCAACAAGACTACGATCGCCAACACCCAAGCTACCACTTTACCGATAAAAGCGGAAACGGACAGCTTGATCTCAGCCCCATCCAAAGCCTCCTGCCACTTAGTTTTTTCAAAAATAGCATCAAATTTAATAGCCTTTAAAATACTAGCGATTATTTTGCCAACCCAAAAAGCAATTAACCAGCCAACTATAAAAACAATCAAAGCACCTAGCGCCCTCCAAGCGTAAATTTGAGCTCCGCTCCAAAAACTCTTCACTACTTCACCAGTGGCACTTGACCATTCTTCAATAACCATAGTTTAAAATTAATTCGCGAATTTGAATTTCCTCGACCTTTTTAGAAAAAAGAGCGAAAATGCGTAATTGTTTATTATACCTCTATTAAGCTTTTTATAAAAGTCAAGCCTGTGGATAAAAAAGCCCCCCGCTTTGGGGGGATAAAGGGTGGGAATTATCTCTCTACATCGCGAACAGCCTGTCTGTACTTACAAAAATCACAGTCAGGACCGGGGAGTGGTATGGCAGGTTTGTTTAAACAGTGATGGATATCAAAAATGGTCGGCTCCACCCAAGAATCATCGCCCTTATAAGGGATAAGCTTAATGCCAAACTCTAGCTTAGCGTCAAAGGCTTCTCTGTCGGTATGACCGTTACAATAGACAAAATAACCTATTTCAGAAACCGGATAACTGTTTTTCCTAAAAAGCCACTGGTAGAATTCCATTTGACGCTTATAGCTAATCTGCCATTCAGCATCAATATTTACCTCGCCATCTTTGGCAGTTGCTTTATAGTCCACAATAATAAACTCCCCTTGTGGGTTTACCCAGACATCGTCAACTCCACCGGTTAAATAAAAGTTGGTTTCCTTGTGAACAAATGTTATACCGCCTCCTAAAGCGTCTCGCCATTGGTTCATTTTTTCGTGCAACAACGGCACAGCATCAAGGCCATAGGATTTCATTAAAGGATGGGGTGTTCCCTTGGCCCTATGAATGTCAAATTCTCTTTTTAATAACTTATCTACAGCCGAATTTAAAGTAAAAGGATATCCTGGCGGCTGACCAACGCCCAGCTTAACATCTAAATAAAAACAGCGAGGGCAGTTTAAAAACAAGTCCACTTTAGAGCGACTTACCCTAAAAGGGAATTGGGAATTAGGCGTATACAAATTGCGTGTTTTTTTAGGGTTATAATATTGAGACATATAATTTGTTAATTATGAAACAAAAGAATTGAAAATCTCCTCTAGAACTACTCTATCATCAGCAATCATCCTAGATTCAGCTATAACTTCTTTCTTGCTAAACCATTTTCCGTACTCCCCCTCTTGGACTTTGATTAGCGATTCAAAATTGTCATCCACCCTCTCAAGAAAAATATTTTTAAAATTATCTCCAAAATCATATCCTTTAAAAAATTGGTGGTTCTTGGGAGTATAATTTAGCTCCTCTTGAGATTCCCTAACCAACCCCTGCTCGTTGGTTTCCCCTTCTTCTATCCCCCCTCCGAAAAATCCAAAAACGTCAGGCGCTCTTTTGGCATCCTTGGAGCGCTTTTGTAGAAAGACTAAAAACTCTCCGTTTTTAAATTTATAAGGAATTAAAATGGAATTCTGTCTTTGAAGTTGAGACGGCAACATCATAAAAAAGTGGACCTCGTGATGAGTTGGGACTAGGCTATCAAAGAATTGCTTCGGTGACAAGATTTATTAAGGTAGTCCCCTCTTCTTTCATCAAACTTCCCAAAAAAACACAGTTCCTATCGTGTTTCCCGTTTATTATAACATTCATACATTCACACCTCCCAAGCTTCTTCCTGAAATACTCATAATCCATTTCACGAGGAGTAAATATAACAATGTCTTTCGAAATATAGTTCCGCACATTGCTTATGACAGCCACAAGGTCAGGATTTTTAACATCGACACCCTCTCCGTTGGTGTACTGCGGATATTTTCCTGGATACCAGTAAGGAATATCATAAATCACAACGTCTCCCTTAAGTTTATGGAAAAGGTACTCATCTTGGATGTCACCTACGATAAGAGTTGCATTACCTAAAGCCCCTACTGTCTGAAGGTTCTCCTTGCACATGCGCAGGACTTTTTTATCTCTATCTATACCAATAACTTTCCGGAATTTTGTGGCTAGAACTTCTAGAGTAACACCTATCCCACAACAAAGCTCTACTAGCACCTTCTTGTCGTCTCCAATTCTTTCTGCAAGATACCGAGCGAATATAGGAGTATTAGAAAGATACAACGATAAACAATCCCCCTTGATATCTTTACGATATCCTCGTTTCTTGACAAGAAGAGTTCGTGTAAGAGATATCATAATTTAAGTGGACTTAGGCAGAATCGAACTGCCACCTCCTCATTATCCCGATAACTTTGGTGGACCTTACCGGATTCGAACCGGTGACCTCCTCATTGCAAATGAGGCGCTCTCCCAACTGAGCTAAAGGCCCACCAAAGTTATCGAGGATCCTCGATTTATTTAAAAATTCATAAATTTTTCTGTGTATATAATCTCCCACGGAACCGATAATTTCGTTGATTTAACATTAATAAATCGGGACAAAAGAGGTATTCTACCATTAAACTATAAGCCCTCAAAATTTAGCGAGCGAACAATGGGCCTAATTAGAAAATGAAACGGGCACTCTCCCCCGCTCGAAAAATTCTCTATTCAGTTGGTGGGTATGGGAGGACTCGAACCTCCGACCTCGTCTTTATCAGAGACGCGCTCTAACCAGCTGAGCTACACACCCATTAGATTACATTGTTCATGATAACAAATGCTTTTTCGCATTTCAAGTAAACCCCCTGCACCAGACAAACTTATATTAGACGAGTGAAACTGAAAAACTCCCGTAAGGGAGTTTTTCAGTTTAGTCTCTGTGAGTTGCTTCGAGGGTCAATTGTTAAGATGATTTGACCAACACCTAAGAGTTAAAGATAGAATTCTCAATCTTCAACTACTACCGACACAAAAAAAGTAAAGAAATGATCCATGCACAGCTTCCGCTACACATGCCTTGTTACGACTTCGTCCTGATTAATGGATTTACCTTCGTGCCCCGAAAGGCGCTTCGGGTACCCCCATCTTTCCTGACGTGACGGGCGGTGAGTACAAGATCCAGTGACATATTCATCGCAGCGTAGCTGATCTGCGATTACTAGCGATTCCAGCTTCATGAGGTCGAGTTGCAGACCTCAATCCGGACTGAGACCGGTTTTGATGGGATTGGCTCCACCTTACGCGGCTTAGCGACCCATTGTACCGGCCATTGTATCACGTGTGCTGCCCAGGACGTAAGGGCCATGCTGATTTGGCGTCATCCTCACCTTCCTCCATGTTATCCATGGCAGTCTCCTCTGACAATTAAAACAGAGGACAAGGGTTGCGCAGGTTTCCCCATTGAAGGGAGCACCTCACGGCACCTGCTGACGACAACCATGCAGCACCTGTGCTAATTTCCTTGCGGACTCCAAATTTCTTTGGGATTAATTAGCATGTCAAGTCCTGGTGAGGTTCTTCGCTTATCGTCGAATTAAGCCACGTGATCCACCGCTTGTGTAGATCCCCGTCTATTCCTTTGAGTTTTAGCCTTGCGGCCGTACTTCCCAGGCGGGATACTTAACGGGTTACCTTCGCCAGTGAAAGGGTCGATACTTCCACCAGCTAGTATCCAAAGTTTACAGCGTGGACTACAAGGGTATCTAATCCTTTTTGCTCCCCACGCTTTCGTCAATCAGCGTCAGGAAGGCCCCAGTTAGCTGCCTTCGCTTTTGGTGTTCCGCACGATATCAACGGATTTCACCCCTACACCGTGCGTTCCGCTAACCTCTGACCTCCTCTAGTTTGGCAGTATCCTTAACGTTTCTGAAGTTAAGCTCCAGAACTTTGATCAAGGACTTATCAAACCGCCTTAAGACTCTTTACGCCCAATGAATCCGGATAACGCTCGGGGTCTCTGTATTACCGCTGCTGCTGGCACAGAGTTAGCCACCCCTTATTCTTGCGATACAGTCACCCGAAGGTTCCTCTCGCACAAAAGCGGTTTACAACCCGAAGGTCTTCGTCCCGCACGCGGCGTCGCTCGGTCAGGCTTTCGCCCATTGCCGAAGATTCTCGACTGCAGCCTCCCGTAGGAGTATGGCCCGTGTCGCAGTGCCATCGTTGGGGAACACGCTCTCACGTCCCCTACCCGTCAAAGCCTTGGTGAGCCATTACCTCACCAACTAGCTGATAGGCCGCAGACCCATCCCAAAACAGATTGCTCCTTTACCTGAAGAATTGCTTCCTCGGGACCATTGGGAATTAGTTCGCCTTTCGGCGAATTATGCCCAATTTTGGGGTTGGTAATCTGCGTATTACTAACTCGTTCGCCACTGCCCTTCGGTCTTGCGACCTCAGGGCCGTACGACTTGCATGACTTATCCACGCCGCCAGCGTTCATCCTGAGCCAGGATCAAACTCTCAAAAAGATTGACAGTTAGAATCTGCTAATCAGCAAACAGGCATTTGGCTCATCTGAACCAACCTGCCTGCCGGTAGGCAGGGATCAAACTCTCAAAAGTAAAGAGTACTCGAAGCAACTCACAAAAACTAATGCTTCGAACTTAAAAAAAATAGACTTATCATTCTAACTATTTAATTGGAAAGAACAGGATATCTATCCGGTATTCATGATGTCAATTGTACTTATTTAATCCGGTATGTCAATACCTAATCTTTTATAATTTTAGGTAAAGAATATAAAAAACCATTGCGGCTCCAAAACCACAATGGCGAATGCATATCTATTGGATCAATGCCGGAGTTCTGTAATGCCTCCCGCCAGCGTTGTGATATCTGTTCTTTAGAAAAAGCCTGGGCTTCTTCTTGGGTAATGACCCCCAGCTTAATAGAGCATTTAGTAATATGGGTGTCCGGAGCTATATCTATAAAATGTTTATTTCTCATTTTCACCCTACCATAATTTATCATCACAAAACTCCAATAATTAAATATTTTTGGCCCAGAAAGATAAGGGAAGTCTTTTTTAAAATCAACTTGAATCAAATTTTTTAATTTCAAAAAGTCATCGTCAATACTATAGAATAAGTTAACTAAGGACCCCCAGTTTTGATAAATACTTCTGGCAATGGTGCCCCAAGTAGTAATATGTTTTTGTGGCTGTAAAGCCAATTTATGCTTCATTAGCTTCCGCCTTAATGATTCCTCAGATATGATTACTGAATTCTTAACAGAAAAAATACTCTTGATAGCAGGATCTTGATAACTCGCTAAGGCTGACTGCCAAAGCTTATAGCTGTCCCTTTGGTAATTTAACGCCATAGGCAAAGTAAAATAAAACAGCCTCTCCTCAAGCTGATTATCCGAAAAACCTGGGTTGGAGTCTTCGGGCATCCTCGTTTGTCCCAACAACCCATTCTGGTAAGCCCTTAAGAGGGTCCGGCAATTATTTACTATTTTTATCTGACCCATACCTGGAGCCGAGGAGAGGAATTGCACCCCCAACCTACTGTTTACCCGCCTGCCTACGGCTGAGCCAGCGGTCGGATTTGAACCGACGGCCTACTGTTTACAAAACAGTTGCTCTACCACTGAGCTACGCTGGCTTAGGCGATGGCGGGCAGGCAAAACAGTTGCTCTGCTCTTGAGCTACCTCGGCTTAATAAAAAATCACCTTAACATAATAATCTTAGCATAATGAGTAAAAATCTCAAAAAACAATATGCTAAAACGATACAGTGTTAAAATGATTATTGCTTCTGAACCTTATTCCAATAATCAGAATCAAAATTACATTGATCTTCAGAAGACGAAGTAGAGGATTGCTCTGGCTTGGTAACTTGGGGCTTAATCTTCTTAAACTGATATATAATTTTTTTACCGGAGAAAAATTTAACCGCCTCAAATTGTTTAGCTACCAATTCTTTATTCTTACCAACTAACTCTTTGGCTTTCTGAGGGGCAACCCTACCGATTTCCTTGCCTAAATTTTTAATTTTGGAAGGCCAAGCTAAAATATCAGAATCAGAAAAACTTTTCTCTTCCTCAACCAACAAAGCCTTAACGGCCTGGGCTTTATTTAGAATTATAAAAACAACACCCACCAAGCTGCCAAAAAAAGCTAGTTTAATTATAAGTTCAAAAAAGGCTATCTGAAGCATAAAATATTTTAAATCTCGTAACGAATGAATTTGATTATTTCTATTCGCTCCCCTATCTTTCTTCGGGATTCATCAAGAAGGTCATTAATGGTTTTAGAAGTATCCTTAACCCAAGGCTGAGACAATAAAGAAACTTCTTGCTTGTATTTTCTAAGTTTACCCTCGACGACCTGTTCAATAATCTTTGCGGGCTTACCAGAATCAGCCATTTGCTTTTGATAAATTTTCCTTTCGCCATCCAAAAACTCAGGTGAGATTTCTGCCTCACTAACAAATAATGGCTTCGCTGCTGCAATCTGAAGGCAGATTTCATGGGCGAGCTTTTTAAACTCATCGGACCTAGCTACAAAGTCGCTTTCTGAAGCTAAATGCAACATCACACCGATTTTTCCGCCTGCGTGGATATAGGTTTCAATGAGGCCCTGTGAGGCACTTCTATCGCTTCGGTCCTTCAATGATTCCTTTCCTTTTTCCCGCAAAATTTCTCTAGCTCTTTTGATATCACCATTAGCCTCCTCTAAAGCTTTCTTGCAGTCCATGATAGCAATGCCAGTTTCCTCACGAAGTTGTTTCACTAAATCAATAGACGCCATCTTAAAGTTTTAACATGCTAACCAAATTAACACATTTAATTGCTATTAAATTGTAATCGTTAGCTATGGATTAGCTATAAAGTTAAAGCACTACGTACTTGATTTTGCCCCCACAATAGCATCTTTAACTTTTTCTAAAATATATTTAACTGCTGAAAGTGCATCGTCATTAGCTGGTATGGGATAGCCAACTAAAAGAGGATCAACATTAGTATCAACTAGGGCTACCACTTTAACTCCTTTGATACGAGCCTCCTTAAAACAAGCCTCGTCCTTGATTAAATCACAAATAAAAACCGCCTCCGGAATTTTTTCTAAGCTGACCAAACCGCCAAACTTAGATTCCAGGTCCATCACTTCTTTCTCTTTAAGTAATTGCTCTTTTTTGGTATATTTTTCAAAGGCCCCACTTTCTTTCTGTTTTTTTAAATCCTTGAAATAATCAATGCGTTTTTTAATAACGCCAAAGTTAGTAAAAGTTCCTCCCAACCATCGCCCCTTAACGTAAGGCATGCCGCATTGATCGGCCATACCCTGGACTAATTTCTGAAAAGGTAATTTTGTGCCTACAAACAAAACAGTGCCCCCATTTTTAATGGTTTCACTAACGAAATCAAGGGCAGCAGCCAGATATTGCTTAGTAGCTTCCAAATCAAGGATATGAACGGTATTTCTAATACCCACTACATACTTATTCATGCGAGGATGCAACTTAGAAGTTTGATGCCCTAAATGAACGCCAACCTCCATCATAGATTTTTCCTCTTCAGACATAATTTTGTTTTCCTCCTTTGCAATTTCGGTTGTTTTAACTATCATAAATCCAGAATTACTTCTTAAAACTTAATATTTGCATTGTATAATAAGGCTCTTGATTTTGCAAGAGCTGTAAGATATAATGCCAATATCGTACAAGTGACATTTATCGACCCCACCAATTCTTAATATGCAAAAAGACATTCATCCAAAATATCATAAAGAGGCTCAAGTACATTGTGCTTGTGGCAATGTTTTTAGCATTGGCTCAACTAAAGAATTTTTTGAAACGGAAATTTGTGCCAAATGCCATCCATTCTATACTGGCAAAGAAAAAATCATTGATACCGCCGGTAGAGTGGAAAAGTTCCAGAGAAGGCTCGCGAAAAAACAACCACCTAAAAAAAGTAAATAACATGAGCTCAGTGATTATGGAGATTAGAGCAGGGACTGGCGGAGAAGAGGCAGCTCTATTCGCCAATGATTTATTCAAGATGTATTCAAAGTATGCGGCTTCCAAGAATTGGAGGTCCGAGATTTTAGATTTAAACGACACAGAGTTAGGCGGGATTAAGCAAATCGTTTTTGAATTAAAAGGCGAAGGGACAGCCGAACAAATGAAATACGAGGCTGGAGTACATAGAGTACAAAGGGTGCCAAGAACAGAAAAAAGCAACCGTATCCACACCTCCACCGTTTCAGTAGCTGTTTTGCCAAAACCAGAACAAGCCGAACAAATTAAGATCAGCCCTGCTGACATCGAAATGGATTATTACAAATCTTCAGGGCCTGGAGGACAATATGTCAATAAAAGACAAACGGCCGTCAGAATTACTCACAAGCCTACCGGATTAGTAGTTACCTCCCAGACTTCCAGAAGCTTAGATGATAATAAAAGATCGGCCTTAGGCATCTTAGAGGCTAAACTCTATGAACAAGAAAAGAACAAAATCAATACCGCTTTAACAGAAGAGAGAAGGGCCCAGATCGGCACAGCCGATCGGTCAGAAAAAATCAGAACTTATAATTTTCCCCAAGATCGTATTACTGACCACCGCATTAACAAGAGTTGGTACAAAATAGAAAAAATATTAGATGGGGATTTAGAAAAAATGCTTAATCAGATCAAAGACCAACTAAAATAATTCCTTGAAATTTAAAATCCTGCCAACCCTTAAAGGATGGCAGGATTTTAAATTAGATTGGGACAGCTTTACTTAAGAACACCTTGATCAATATACCCTTGGAATTGGCTAGCAAATTGCATGATCGCATAAACATAACCCTTACCCCCCGAACGGATGCAAGCATTAGTCATTGTTCTAGTGCCACATAAATAAGCGGTAGCTGCTCCGATTTCATCGCTCTGATGCTGAGAAGAAGCGCCGTTATCAGATAAATAAAGTCCAGCGGCTAAAAAAGCATCCTTGACTCTCCAAGGGCTGGCAGGTCTAATATTTAAAATTTCTTCAACTCTTGATTTATATCCTGAATCTAACCAGGTAGAAGGCATAAATTGGGCTGGCCCCATTGCGCCGCCATATTGCACTTTGCCGCCATCAATATAACAAGATACTGGGGCCTTATTAACATCCATGCCAAGGCCCGTAGTAATTTTTTGAAAGGCCGCAAACTGGGCTTTGCTGGGATTAATATCCGGGAAATGTAAGTTGGGATTGCGACAAACCGAAGCCCCATTACAATTACACTGCCCTACATTTTGCCCAATGGCCGATTCTTGTTTTAAAAGGCCCAGTAAAAAAGCGGGTCTCACGCCAGTTACCCTTTCTACCTCCAAGGCTAAAGTATAAGCCTGCTCCAAGGTAATAGCTTCACTACCTGAAACCTGGGCTAACTCAAAGATTTTTTTTCGAATTTCATTAGCCTTTTTTTCTGTGTCTTTAAGGTATTGCTGGTATAGAGCTTCTTTACCTTTCGTATCCTTGAGAATTGTTTGTTTCTGAGACTGCAGCTTCGCGTTTTCTTCTTTCTGCAAAGAATTTAGCATCACCACTTTCTCTAAACCCTCCTTTTCATCAAGCATTGAATTCTGTTGCCCTTCTAAGTTAGTCTTCAAGCCTTTAATATTCCCTAAAAGCTCTTGGGTTCTATCATTAATAGTATCCAGCTCAACTACTTGCTCAAAAAAAGAAGAAAAGTTCTCTCCAGTCAATAGTATCTCAATCGGTGAAATCTGATCAGACTCATATTGCAATTGAATTAAATCTGCTAACTCCTGTTGAATCTCATCAATTTTTGAAGCGGTCTTATCAATGGATGATTGAGTATCATCAAGTTGCAAGTTTAAATCTTTAACTAATAAGTTATTTTTATTAATTTGGGCATTTAGGCTTTTGATTTTAGTGTCCAAAGAGCTAATTTGGTTCTGTAAGGTTTTCTTTTGAACTTGGATAGTCCCAATTTCACCCTTATATCCATCGCTCTTCTTTTGGTAGAAGCTCTCGCAGGCCTCTAGGGTCGCCTTGCATTCTTCCGGGCCAAGCTTATTGCACTCTTCGTCTAATTTTTCCAAGATAGCGCCGCACTCTTTCTCTAAATCAGGGCTCTCTGCTTGGGCTATAGCTAAAAAAAGAGGTAATAATAGCCCTCCGAATAACACGCTCGCCAATATTAGTTTAAATGGTTTGCAAAACATAGAAGCTAATTTTGCTCTGGATTTTCTTGAACCAATGACTCCGTTTGGGCCCCCTCAACGACCGGAACCGCTGGGACATTCTCTTCTAATATTTCAGCTGTGCTGGCCTCTTCCACTAAGGCTACAATATCCTCTGAACCCCTCAAGACTTCCAGATTTTTATTAATCTTAAGGTCCTTCACTAAAATTCTATCCTCAAAGGTCTTAAGGACTGCAATGTCTACCCTAATTTCTCTGGGCAAATCGTGGGCCAACCCTTTCACGCTTAATTCTTGCAGCTCTTTGATTAAGACACCATTTAAATTATTAACAGCCTCGGATTCTCCCTCAAAAACTAAAGGGACCTCAACTTCAACCTCTTTTTTCTCTCCTGGGCTGTAAAAGTCAACATGTAAAAACTTCTTACTAAAGGGGTCTTGCGAAATCTGATGGATAAGGACTTCGTATTTCTTACCACTAACTTCCAACGGCACCAGAGAACTCTCCCCAGCTTCAGCAAAAACTTTCACAAAGTCTTGCGATTTAACTTGTAAATTTATGTTCTTCAAACTAGCACCATACAAAACAGCAGGTATAAATCCTTTTTCCCTTAGAATTTTTATCTTCTTGCCGCTTTCTTGCCTTAATTCAGCTTTTAAAATAGTCATGGAGAAAATATTAAACGATTTTGATGCATTGAACTGGACAGGCATCAATGGCTTCCTGAATACACCCTAAGCTCTCAACCTCAAACTCATCCGTTTCAGTTTCCTCACTAACAGCTGAGTTTTTAAAATGGGAATGGCCCAAAGTATCCAATTCAAAATAGTTAGGGCACAAAGCAGAACAGCTGCCGCACCCTATACATCGTTGACGCTCAATAATTATTTTCATAGATTAGTTTAATGGTTTTTTATTAACAATAACCTTTGGCCACTGGCCAAGATCATTTTTATCCAACAGGCCATTTTTAGCACCTATCTGCTGCGAACAACCTGTAGCATTGGCCGTAGCTAGCTGCATAGCATATTCTATATTATTTTTTCTGATGAGTCCAGCTAAAAATCCGGAGGCGTAAGCATCGCCAGCTCCCGTTTTTTCAATAATTGATGTCGAAATAATCCCAGCTTCATAGATATCCTGACCCGCAACCACTAGTGACCCCCCTGCCCCCTTGGTAATCACAATCAAACCATTGGTTAAATTAGATAGCTCTAGGATAATTTCTCTCTCTTGCTTAATCGACAAGCCAGATAAAGAAGCTGCTTCTTCTTGATTTAAGATCAAAACATCAACTAATTGAAGGAGGGATTTTAATCTTTCCCTGCCTAAATTGATTTGAGTATTTCCTAAATTGGCTGCTACTTTAATCTTATTATCTCTGGCTAAATCCAAGATTCCTGCGAAAACTAAAGCTGAATCTCCGCTTAAGGGAGCTATATAGAACCATTTAGTTCTTTTTAACTTCTCTTTAGGTAAATCCTGTTCTGTTAAAAAATGACAGGCTCCCCGATAAATTAAAACCGTCCGTTCCTCTTCTGGTACAGATAAAATGGCTGAGTAAGCGGTTGAATGTTCTTTATCTTTCAAACATAAATTCTGATCAACTTTATTCTCCTTAAGCTCTCTTAGAATATTCTCACCAGCTATATCATCGCCTATCTTACCACAATAAGCTACCCTAAATCCTTGTCGAGCGAAAGTAACAGCACTGTTGGTGCCCCCTCCTCCACTCTTGGATTGTTTGTCTTCTAAAAAAACTTTGGCTCCCAACGGCAAACAGAGTCCCCTATTGCCGCCAAAAATATTTTCTTGGGAAATTTTATAGTTATCTTTTTTTAATTGTAAAAAATTATCCCAAGTGGCCGAACCAAAAGTAATAATATCGTACATAAATTAACACTTCGGTCATACTCAGCGCCCTAAGTTTACCGAATGGTTTTTAACTTTTGAACTTAACTGAATTATTGTTTTGATAACCGTATCAGGATTCAACGACATACTTTCAATGCCTTCAGCTACTAAAAATTCAGCAAAATCAGGAAAGTCACTGGGGGCTTGCCCACAAATGCCACAGTACTTCCCTCTTTCCCGACAGGCTCCAATTACTTTTTTAATCATTCTTTTCACCGCCTCATTCCTTTCGTCGCCAATATAGCTTAACCCCCCATTATCCCGATCAATACCTAAAGTCAACTGACTCAAGTCGTTGGAGCCGATACTCATACCGTCAAAAATCTCTAAAAATTGTTCGGCTAAAATAACATTGGTCGGAATTTCGCACATAACATAAACCTCCAGGCCGTCCTTGCCCCTTTCTAAGCCAGCTTCTTTCATGACCTTAAGCACCTTCTGACCTTCTTCTTGGGTGCGGCAAAAAGGAACCATCACTTTTAGATTATGCAAACCAAAAACATCCCGAACCCTCTTAATAGCTTCGCATTCCATCAAGAAAGCGGGCTTAAACCTGTCATCGTAGTAACGGGAAGCTCCTCTCCAACCGATCATTGGGTTCTCCTCTTCCGGCTCAAACAACTCGCCACCGATTAGGGCCCTATACTCATTAGTTTTAAAATCAGAAAGCCTCACAATAACCGGTTTGGGCCAAAAAGCAGCGGCAATCTGAGCAATCCCTTCGGCCAATTCTTTTATAAAAAACTCCTTTTTGTCCTTGTGTTCAATAGTAATTTGAGCAATCTTCGCCTTTAGCTTCTGGTCTTTCAATTTAGGAAAATGATACAAAGCCAAAGGGTGCACCTTAATTTTTTCAGCGATAATGAATTCTTCCCGGGCTAACCCTACCCCACTCACAGGGAGGAAAGATGATTGAAAGGCGATATCCGGAGCGCCAATATTAACCATTATCTTAGTAGGCAGAGTGGGAATATCTTTAAGATTATAATCCTTAACCGTAAACGGAATTTTACCAGAAAATACCTTACCCTTTAAACCTTGGGTACAATCTACAGTAACTGTTTGGCCGGTTTTTAAAACTTGGCTGGCATTACCAGTGCCCACAATGCAAGGAATACCTAACTCTCGGGAGACAATGGCAGCATGAGCCGTTTTGCCGCCCTCATCAGTAACAATGGCGGCGGCGATTCTCATGATAGGCACCCAATCTGGATCGGTCATTTTAGTAACTAGAACCTCACCCTTTTTAAACTGCGTAAGATTGGCAACATCTTTAATAACCTTAACTTGGCCAATACCAATTTTATTACCAATGGCAATACCTCGAACAATGGGTAACTGATTGGTATCTAAATCATACTGACGATAATTTAAAACATCTTTTAAGGCCTGCACCGTTTCGGGGCGAGATTGAACAATGAATAGCTCTCCCGTCTTGCCGTCCTTGGCCCATTCTATGTCTTGAGGACATTTATAATGTTCCTCAATAATCATCCCCCAACGGGCTAAAGTTAAAACTTCATCATCAGCTAAAGAAAATTTTAATTGTTGATTCTTCAGCACTGGCACTTCTTTTAAGCCACCCCCCGTTTTATAAATATATTTACGGTTCTTCCTGCCTAAATTTTTAATGATAACAGGTCGGAAACCATCTTTATTCAAGGTGGGCTTAAAAACGAAAAATTCATCCGGGGTAATGCGACCCTTGACGATAAGTTCGCCAATGCCATAGATGGAATTTATTAAAACAACATTATTAAAGCCTGTTTCCGTGTCTAAAGAAAACATAATGCCCGAAGAAGCCAAATCCGACCTCACCATTTTTAAAACCCCGGCCGACAAAGCGATCTTTAAGTGCTCAAAGCCCTTTTCCTCTCTATAGGCGATGGCTCGATCTGTAAAAAGAGAGGCCGTACATTTTTTGATAGCCTCTAATAACTGCTTCTCGCCTTTCACATTCAAAAATGTTTCCATTGCCCCAGCGAAACTGGCCCCCTTTAAATCCTCGGCCGTGGCCGAGGAGCGAACTGCCACATCCGTAAAATTCTCGCCGTATTCGTTGGAAAGTTTTCTATAGCTGGCTAAAATCTCCCGTTGTAAATCGTCTGGAAAATTGGCTTTCAATATTAGATCACGACAAGCCTTGCCGGTTAAAGCTAAACTTTGCAAACTTTTGGGATTAAATTTCGAAAAAATTTGTTTTAATTTTAAATCTATTTTCTTGAATTTTAAGAAATACCAATAAGCATCGGCGGTTAAAACAAAACCATGCGGGATGT